>JBKBUA010000017.1:6670-18823 GCA_046290845.1 Thermodesulfovibrionales bacterium | reverse complement strand
CGCTATCCTTTCCATTACGAGTACCTTTTCTGTAACAAAGGCTGAGTAAACCTCGGGTATGCATATGTCAGGATTATCCTTAAAATTTTCCTTGAACCTCTCACAGTTTTTAGCCTCACCAACAAAGTCCATCTCCTTATGGACTGTTCGAGAAAATTCCTCTACTATTCCTAAGGGATTAAAAAACCTACTCTCAGGCATATACCTGTCGAGGAGACGGGCCACGGTTGTTAATATATTTATGTCTGTTTCTATTTGATCCTTTATACCAGGCCTCTGAACCTTAACAATAACATCGCTTCCATCATAAAGTCTTGCGTGGTGAACCTGCGCTATTGAGGCGGCTGCCACGGGTCTGTCATCAAAATAAATGAATATCTTATTAATTGGAAGCTTTATCTCTTCTTCTATTATCCTCTTTGCTTCCTCGGTAGGAAAAGGAGGGACTTCGTCCTGTAACTTTTTGAATTCCTTTGCATACTGGACTGTTATAAGATCGGGTCTTGACGAAAGTATCTGGGCAAGCTTTACGAAGCTCGGCCCCAATTCCTCAAAGGCCATGCGCAATCTTTCAGGTACGGATGGTCCTTTGAGGGAAGGCCACTGTCCGAAGGCCTTTAATCTCTTTCTGAAGGGTATGTATCTGCCGAGGTGTATCTGGTCTATTATTCGGCCAAACCCATGTTTCAGAAGGACATTAATTATCTGCTGAAGCCGTCGGGCAGACCTGTAAGTTCGGAAAATGAAGAGATCCAAGGATTATTCCTCTTGCTGTGTCTCCTCCTTTACCCCTTCAAGTTTCTTCACCCTCAATGAAAGGGACTGGACCTTTTTGTTTAACTTCTCGATATCCTCTTTTGTAGGGATATTCATCTTCTCAAGGGTCTTTGATATCACGTCAGAGAGGCTCTTTGAAAACTGCTCAGTAGTCTTGTTGGCCGTCTCGGTCCATTCCTTCACTATCTTAGCGCCCTGTGACTCACTCAACTCCCCCTTTTTAACAAGATCATCAATAAACTCCCTTACCTTTTCCTGAACACCAAAGCCTGCCAATAAGGCATTCCTTACGATATCAAATACTGTCATGCTGTCCTCCTTTCTCTTTAATCAAATCATACACCGCTTTAACCGCCATGTCCAGTTTTTCTATATTACTGGTTCCTCCCTGGGCCATGTCTTTCTTGCCACCACCCCTGCCTCCAGCCATGGCAGCGACCTTTTTCATTATCTCTCCCGCATCAAACCGATCGACCAGATCTTTAGTCACCATTGAGAGAAGAGATGCCTGACCGTTCTTTGCAGATGCGATAAAGATAATACCTGATTTTATTCTGTCTCTAATATTGTCAGCCAGTATCCTTAAATCCTTTGCCTCAAGGCCATCAACCTTGCAGGAGATAACATTTATACCATCTATCTTTTTTGCTTTCTCGATTATTGAGGAGGAGTCTTTAGCCAGTGACTTAGCCTTTAAAGTCTCTACTTCTTTTTCGAGAGCCTTCATCTCTGAGAGGAGTTTCTCAACCCTCTGATAGACCTGATCTGTCTTCAATAGCTCCCCTAATTTCCTGAATTCGGATGCCTTAGCCTTGAGATAGTTAAAGGCGTTGCTTCCAGTAAGTGCCTCAATCCTCCTGATACCCGAGGCAATACTTTCTTCAGAGGCTATGACAAAGAGGCCAATATCACCAGTTGCCCTACAGTGGGTACCTCCACAGAGTTCTGAACTGAAATCAGGTACAGAGATAACGCGAACCTTTTCTCCATATTTATCACCAAAGATGGCAGTAGCCCCCGAGGCTATGGCCTCTTTCAGATCCATTACATTGACTACTACAGGAAGGTTTTCGAGAATCTTTTCATTCACTAAATTTTCGATTGATGAAATCTCATCATCTGAAAGGGATGAAAAGTGTGTAAAATCAAATCTCAGTCTATTAGGTGATACGAGGGAGCCTGCCTGTTTTACATGGTCTCCGAGGACGATCCTGAGGGCTGCCTGAAGAAGGTGTGTGGCTGTGTGATTTCTCATGGTTGCCTTTCTCTTTTCTTCGTCAACCTTACAGTGAACCCTGTCCCATACCCGAATAGTTCCCTTTTTTATTTTTACATGATGGCAATGAAGTCCCTCGATAGGTTTTGATGTATTCTTAACAGTTGCCCTGAAGTTTTCTCCTATAATTTCACCAGTGTCACCGACCTGACCACCTGATTCTCCATAAAAGGGTGATATATCGAGAAAAACCTCTATTTCCTCACCTTCCTTCGCCTCTTTTATCACCCTTCCATCCTTTACAATTGCCCTGATTACCGAGACTGATTCGAGTCTTTCATACCCGATGAATTCGGTTTTGCCTATCTCGCTAATAAGCTCTCTGTAAATGGGTGCAACAGCCTCTTCCTCTCCTACCCATGATGCCCTTGCCCTTTCTCTCTGGATTTCCATTTCTCTGTGAAAGCCTTCTTCATCGATGGTAAGGCCGTTATCGAGGGCTATATCCCTGGCAAGGTCATAGGGAAAACCATAGGTATCATAAAGCCTGAATATCTCTTCTCCAGGTATTGTCTTCTTACCCGATCTCTTTACCTCACTTATCAACCCCTCAATAAGCCTCATTCCCTGGTCAAGGGTCTTTGCAAACCTTTCCTCCTCTATCTCGAGTATCTTTGAGACCCTTTCTTTTTCATCAATCAATTCAGTGTATATATCGCCCATTGATACTGCGAGTGCATCGAGGAATCTGTAGAGAACAGGGCCTGAAAGTCCAAGGACCCTCGCATGTCTTGCTGCCCTTCTGATAATCCTCCTCAGAACATAGCCCCTTCCTTCATTTGAAGGGATAAGTCCTTCGGAGAGGAGGAATCCTATCGCCCTTATATGATCTGCTATTACCCTTATAGATATGTCGGTCTCTATTCCCTTGCCATAGCCTATGCCTGATTCGGCAGAGATGGATGAAATGATTTCTGAAAATATATCCGTATCGAAGTTGTTGAGTTTTCCCTGAATGACCGCGGTTATCCTCTCAAGTCCCATACCTGTATCTATACTTGGCCTCGGCAGGGGTGAAAGTTCACCCTTTTCATTCCTGTTATATTGCATAAAGACCAGGTTCCATATCTCTAAGTATCTATCGCAGTCACAACCAACGCTACAGTCCTTTTTACCGCAGCCCACCTCTGGGCCCTGATCTATGATGATCTCTGAACAGGGTCCGCAGGGACCCGTATCACCCATCTGCCAGAAATTATCCTTTGCACCGAGCCTTACAATCCTGTCTTCAGAAATCCCTGTTACCTCCTTCCAGAGCAATGCTGCCTCATCATCTTCCTCATAGATAGAGACCCAGAGTCTCTCTTTCGGTAATTTAAACCACTCTGTGAGCAACTCCCAGGCAAAGGAGATCGCCTCCCTCTTAAAATAGTCTCCAAAGGAGAAGTTGCCGAGCATCTCGAAGAAGGTATGGTGTCGTGCTGTATGACCAACATTCTCTATATCACTGTGTTTACCACCTGCCCTGAGACATTTCTGGCAGGATGTCGCTCTTTTATAGGGTCTTGTCTCCTCACCTAAGAATACAGATTTAAACTGAACCATGCCAGCATTTGTGAATAAGAGGGTAGGGTCTCCCTTTGGTATGAGGGAGGAACTCCTGACAAGTTCGTGGCCTTTGCTTACGAAGAAGTCGAGGAAGGCCTTTCTTATCTCTCTACTCTTCATCTTTTATTTTCCCGATGGTTTTGGTGCAGGGAATATATCAACGAGCTTACCATCTATAAATAAAAGCCTTTTGTCGAGGTAAAGACCCATCTTTGAATATATCCATTCCTCTTTCATCTTTCCTTCTTCAGTAGGTGGCAGCACATTTATTGCCGATGGTGAACCCCAGGCATACCTTACCTGTTGGGGCGTCATGCCGATCACCACCTCGCCGCTCTTTATATGCTCCTGAATCTCGGGAGGAAATCCCCTCAGTTCCTCGGGAGAATATCGCGCTGTCTTGGCGCATCCTGCTGTTAGCATTATAAGCAATAAGAGACCTGAAATTGATATTGTCAGGCGTTTCATTTAATATACCTCCTCGTTATAGAATTTTTTTAATACCTTTCTAATCGTCTCGAAGGAGTAACCCTTTCTTTGAAGAAGGGAGTAAACCCTTCTTTTGTCTCCTTCATCACTGTAATCTTTTATCCTTTTCTCAAGCAGTCTAAGGGCATTGCCTTCCTCGTCTATATCATGACAGACCTCATCAATAATCTCTCCAGGTATGCCACGGCTTAATAGAAAGTTTCTTATTCCAATAGTACCCAATCTTTTAGTTCTCTCTGCATAATTCCTGAAATTAAAGGCAACGCTTCTATCATCAATAAGTCCCATCTCCTTGAGTCTTCTCATAGTTTTTTTTATCTCGTTATCAGCATAACCCCTCATGGAAAGCCGTTTCATTAACTCACCTTCACTCCTTCCACGATAACTGAGGAGCTTTAAGGAATAACCGAGGGCTGATTGTTTTTTTCTCACAGGGCTTCACTAAAATCTTTCTATTTTGATGTCACTTTTTGTCTCAACAGGGGATTCAAAGGCAAGGTCGCTTGTTGAATGAACCCCTTTGACCTTCAAGGCGAAATCATCAGGATTTGTTGCCCTCCTCATGGCCTCTTCGTAAGTGACCAGCCCTGACTTATAGAGGTCAAAGAGGGACTGATCAAAGGTCTGCATACCATAGTGAATCTTTCCCTGCGCAATTACATCAGGTATCATCTTTGTTTTATCAGGGTCCATAATGCAATCCCTTATAGTGGCTGTAGCGACAAGGACCTCAACAGCAGGAACCCTGCCCCTTCCATCTGCCCTCGGAATCAATCGCATCGAGATAATACCTTTGATTACAGAGGCCAGTTGGATCCTTACCTGCTTGTGCTGGTAAGGGGGGAAGACAGCTATTATCCTGTTCACCGTCTCGGTGGCGTCTATCGTGTGAAGGGTGCTGAAGACGAGATGTCCGGTCTCGGCCGCAACGAGGGCTGTCTGGATAGTTTCAAAGTCACGCATCTCTCCAACGAGTATTACATCAGGGTCCTGTCTGAGGGCAGACCTCAAGGCCTTGCCAAAGGATTCTGTATCACTGCCAACCTCTCTCTGGTTAACTATACTCTTTTTGTCTCTGTGGAGGTATTCTATAGGGTCCTCAATAGTAACTACATTACAGGTTCTATTTGAATTTATATAGTCAATCATTGATGCCAGGGTCGTTGATTTACCACTCCCTGTTGTCCCTGTTACGAGGACGAGTCCCCTTTCCTCCATGGCTATCTTTTTCAATACCACTGGCAGATTCAATTCTTCGAAGGAGGGTATCCTCATGGGAATTATCCTGAAGACCATTCCTATCGTGCCCCTTTGAAGAAATACATTGCATCTGAATCTACCGAGACCTGGGACGCTATAGGCAAGGTCGATCTCATTCTTTTTCTTGAAGACCTCCCTCTGGCCAGGGCTCATGACAGCAAAGGCTATCTTCATTGCGTCCTGCTGCGTTAGTCTATTTTCAGAAGTCAGGGGTGTAAGTTCTCCTGAGATGCGTAGGATGGGTGGGCTACCAACCTTTATGTGAAGGTCTGAGGCGTTTTGAGTTACAGCAAGCTTTAAAAGGTCATTGATCTCCATTTATAGCCTCATTTGAGAGTTTCCGTAATCTTTTGATAAATCGCCTCTGCTATATCAGTGTTGTTCCGGAGGTATTCCTTTGCACTCTCTCTTCCCTGGCCGATCCTTGTCCCGTTAAAACTGTACCAGGCACCTGACTTTTCAATAATACCCTTTTCAACACCGATGTCAAGGATTTCTCCAACTCGGGAGATGCCCTCATTAAAGTATATATCAAATTCTGCCTGTTTGAAAGGAGGGGCTACCTTGTTCTTTACGACCTTAACCCTCACCCTACCACCGATGGTCTCCTGACTTTCTTTAATATTATCTATTCTTCTTATGTCGAGTCTCATACTTGAATAGAATTTCAATGCTGTTCCGCCTGTTGTGGTCTCTGGGTTTCCAAACATGACCCCGATCTTCATCCTTATCTGGTTAATGAATATCACTGTTGTCTGGGATTTTGATATGGCGGCAGTCAGTTTTCTAAGGGCCTGGCTCATAAGTCTTGCCTGAAGGCCTGGTAAGGAATCTCCCATATCTCCCTCTATCTCTGCCTTAGGAACAAGGGCTGCGACAGAGTCAATCACTATTATATCCACAGCACCACTTCTGACGAGTGACTCTGCTACCTCGAGGGCCTGCTCACCTGTATCAGGCTGCGACACGAGGAGATCTTCTATCTTTACCCCGAGTTTCTTTGCATAATTGATATCGAGGGCATGTTCAGCATCAATAAATGCTGCAATACCACCCATCTTCTGAGCCTCTGCAATTGCATGGAGGGCAAGGGTCGTTTTTCCTGATGACTCAGGTCCGTATATCTCTATCACCCTTCCTCTCGGATAGCCTCCAACACCTGTGGCTATATCGAGGGCTATTGAGCCTGTTGGTATTACCTGAATACCTTCTGCAACCTCCGAGGCACCGAGCCTCATAATAGCTCCCTTGCCAAAACTCCTTTCGATCTGTGAGATCGCCATTTCGAGGGCTTTCAATTTATCCTTGTTGCTCATCCTTCCTCCTTTAGATTATGATCACTCTTCATTAGGAACTCAGCAATCACTGAATATTGAGCTCCTCCTGGTCTTAAATCACTTTTCATTAAAAATACCCTATCAACATCTATAATACCAAATTCTCGATCCTTTATGGTCTCTACAATTCCTACCAGTTTTTCCCGATCCCGTAATGACCTGATTCTTCCGATGGTTAAATGAGGTGAAAAACCCTTTTCTTCTCTCGCGAAGCCTATTTCAGCAAGTCTCTCCTCTATCATCTCCTGTAGATACTTGAGAACATCTGAATCAGAGATATCAATCCATACAACCCTCGGTCTTTTCTTGTCAGGGAAAAAGCCCAGGCCATTAAACCTTAGCCTGAAAGGTTTAAAATTAGATACAATATTATATAGCCTCTCTTTAACCTTCGCAACTAATTCCATCTGTATGTGGCCGAGGAATTTCAGTGTTACGTGGAGATTTTCAACAGGTACCCATTTAACGTCAAAATTATGTTTTTTTAAATCCGTTAAAAGGTTATTAATCTCGTTTTTCAGGGTCTCGTTTAGGTTTATTGATATAAAACTCCTTATTTCCACAATCTTGCGACCTCGAGTAAGAACTGTAATGCCCCTGTTGCAGCCTTAAGCTTTATCTCTTCCCTTTCTCCCTCATAGATCATACCTTTTGATTCGGTCCCGCCCTTCCAGTCCACAGCCATATAAATGAGGCCAACCCTCTTATTCTCCATTGGCTCGGGACCGAGATTTCCTGTTATTGAAAGGGAGAAATCAGTACCCCTTCTGCTCCTTATACCCTTTGCCATGGCAATGGCGGTTTCCTCGCTTACAGCACCGTGTTTCTTGATCACGGACCTCCTTATGCCGAGGAGTTTTATCTTTGATTCTGTTGAATAGGAAACCACAGAAGAATCAAAGAACAGAGATGCGCCGGGTAGGCTGGTAATGAGATGGCCAATTAGACCTCCTGTGCATGACTCTGCTATGGAAAGCCTGATTTGAGCAGTCTTGAAAAGAGAGTGAACCCCCTCGAGTATTTCCTTTAGAATATCCGGTTCCATAATTGAATTGTAATATTAGTATAGATGCCAGCGATTAAGTCGTCAAGCATTATGCCTGTGCCTCCAGGAATATTCCTCTCCAGGTATCTGATGGGAGGCGGTTTGAGTATGTCGAAGAACCTGAAGAGGAAAAAGGCCACTATGTATGTTGTGAGGTTATCTGGTAGCAGGAGAACTGATAAGGCATAACCTCCAACCTCATCTATTACTATATGCCCTGAATCCTTTTCACCGAGCATTATCTCTGCCTCTTTAGAGGCGATGACACCGAGGGGGATTATTAAGAGAAGAAAGATTATATTGGCAGATATGGAGGGTTTAAAAAATATAAAGAAAAGTGCAGCTACTGCACTGCCGAAGGTCCCTGGTGCTATGGGAATATAACCCACAAAACCGAGGGTTGCTATATTCTTCAATATTTTCAATAGTTCAGACACTAATTTATCCCAGACCGACGTCAAGGATCATCATGGTCAGGAACCCTGATATTGCGCCCATCGTTGCAATATCTGTATTGCCACCCCTCTGCGACTCTGGTATCAGTTCCTCTACCACAACGAATATCATGGCACCTGCTGCAAAACTAAGTGCATAGGGAAGGATAGGACGTGCAATCGAGACCGCCCAGGCACCGATTACTCCTGCCACTGGTTCTACAATCCCTGATACCTGTCCATACCAAAAACTTCTTAACCTCGAAAAACCTTCCCTTCTGAGTGGCATGGATACAGCGATGCCCTCTGGAAAGTTCTGTAGCCCTATGCCGATGGCCAGTGCTACAGCCCCTGCAAGTGTGGCTGACGGAAGTCCCGAAGCAGCGGCACCAAAGGCCACTCCTACAGCGAGCCCCTCGGGTATATTGTGAATCGTTATGGCAAGAATCAATAAGGTCGTCCTTCTCCAGGATGTCCTGATACCTTCAGCCTCCTGAGAGGGAAACCCTATATGAAGGTGTGGCAGTATTCCATCAACCAATCTCAAGAATACCGCACCTAATAGAAAACCGAGGGCTGGAGGAAACCATGCGGTCAAACCCATCTGTCTTGACATCTCTATGGATGGTTCGAGGAGTGACCAGTAACTGGCAGCTATCATCACCCCTCCTGCAAAGCCGAGCATCCCATCAAGGAGCTTTTTATTTACTCCCCTGGCCAGAAAGACAATACCTGCACCTGCTGCTGTAACAAGCCAGGTGAAGGATGTAGCGATTAATGCCTGAATTACGGGATTAATATCTGTTAGAAAATGCATTTTTCATATTACCCTTTGTAAACAGGGTCTTTTAAGAACTTTTCCTCACAATTCACTTTTAGGGCATCGAGTATCTTTTTATACTCCATAATCCTCTCGATCTTTATCATTATCCTTTCTGTCATCTGCCTACAAAGACCTTTCTTTGATGCTTGAAGTCTATAGCATTATGCAGAACCCTCAACTCAAAGGACTCTCTTAAGAAAGGGTTTCTCTCGCAAACCACTTTTCCGTATCTGACAATCTCATCGAGTCTTTAGCAGATTGTTGCATAGATAAATTATACCCTAATGTTGCAAAAATATAAGGCAGGCACAGTTCAAAACCTTTTATAATGCGATTAGATGCCATAAGCAGAATTGTACCTGTGGTGCCGTTCAATCTAAACCGCCTTATGATACGAAATGCTGCTATCGGTATCGCAGATAAAAGGTTTTTCTAACAGAAACGTTAGCGCTACAGTGCAGTTGAACTCCAAACTTGCCGATAGAAACGATGGGCAGATTGAAAAGGCTTTACAGCGACACCTTAATCAAAGATTTTCGATATAACCTTACTATAAACGCCAATCAACCATTGAGTGAGCAAATTGCTTATGTCGTCAAACAAATCATGTCGCATTTGTAAAGACTTTGAAGGCTGCCCATCGTTTCTTTATACAGTTCTAATGGCAATTTTCAGTTGATAATATCAACAATCGAGTTTCAGGATTTCTGTTCATCACGAATTTTGGTACTTAGGCGAGCTTGCTTATGTCGGCCAGTGAAGAGATTAGTAGCCAGATCTCTTTTAGTAAGGAAAGCCTGTTGAGCCGTATTTCCTCTCTCTTATCCATCACGAGGACAGAGTCAAAGAATCGGTTAATAGATTCTATCATCGTTGAGAATAACTCCAGAGTGGCAAAGAATTTATTCTGTCTCATGAGATCCTTTACCAAAGGTTTTATGTTCATTAGGTCTGAATAAAGAGCTTTCTCAGCAGGTTCTATCAGGAGGTCCTGATTTATTCCTGGTAGTTCTGTCTCTGGTATTATATTCCTGATGCGTTTGATCGAAAGAAGGAATTGCTTGTAGAGTCCAGCCTCCTTAAAAGCTGTTATCGCCTCTATTCTCTTTATCATTTCTGAGAGAGGGATATCTCCTGCGATTGGAATGATAGAGTCTATCACATCATGTTCTATCCCTTTTGATTCGAGAAGTGGACTTATTCTCTGTGTGAAGAAATTTATTACATCCCGAACAAGGCTGACTTTTTTATCTGTCTCGATGCCCAGTCCCTCTGAGGCAAGGTTGACCATCTCCCCGATGCTTATCTTATAACCCTTGTCCAGAAGAATAGAGATTATGCCGATGGCCTGTCTTCTTAAGGCAAAGGGGTCCTCAGAACCAGTTGGGTTTAGACCCAGATCAAAAAAAGAAACGATGTTATCCATCTTATCGGAGAGAGACAGAATAGAGCCAGTATCTGTTGAAGGCAGCCTCCCTCCTGAATGAGCAGGAAGGTATTGCTCAAGGATTGACTCTGCAACCTCGGGGTCTTCATTGTCATTTATAGCATAATACTTACCCATCAACCCCTGAAGTTCAGGAAACTCCCTGACAACACCTGTTAACAGATCTGTTTTTGACAGCCATGCAGCCCTTTCAATCAGCGATTTTTTCTCGGGGAAGAGCCTTTCAGAGAGTATCGATGCGAGTCTTACTATCCGGTTAGTCTTATCAAAGAGTGAACCTAACCTTTCATGAAAAGTAACCCTCTTCAGGTCTTCTATCCGTGATGAAAGGGGCCTTTTCATATCTTCTTCATAATAGAAGGCGGCATCTTCAAACCTCGCCTTTATGACCCTTTCAGCACCTTTCTTGACCATGTCAGAGTTGGCATCTTTAGTATTGCTGATAACTATAAAATGGTTCTTTAACTGTCCGTTATTGTCTTCGATAGCAAAGTATTTCTGATGCCCCTTCATGACAGTGATTAATAGTTCTTTCGGAAGTCTCAGGTACTCATCCTGAAACTGACAGAGCACAGGCGTGGGATATTCAACGAGATGGGTCACTGTCTCGATCAGTTCTTCATCCTCTATAACCATTCCATCGACAGAATTGGCCAGCCTTGATAGACCTTCCAAAATCAGCCTTTTTCTCTCATCCTGGTCAAGGATCACATAGTTATTTTCCAGCAGGTTTATATAAGAGTTTATCTCCCTGACAACAAAGGAGGCAGGTGATAGAAATCTGTGCCCCTTTGTTATGTTACCGCTCCTTATGCCATCAATCTCAAAGGGGACGATTTCGTTACTGTAAAGGGCGAGTATCCAGTGAATGGGCCTGACAAATTTGAGATTCCCGCTGCCCCATCTCATGGACTTCGGAAAATGTAATGACATGATGAGTCTTTTGAGTAAATCAGGCAGGAGGGTCTTTGTCTCCTCGCCCTTTTGCCTTATCTCTGCAACTACATACTCGCCTTTTTCTGTCTTTTTTATCTTTAATTCAGAGACATCAATCCCCTGAGAATTAGCAAAACCAGTTGCAGCCTTTGTCGGATTTCCATCAGGATCAAAGGCAACCCTGGCGGGTGGTCCTGTTATCTCTTTTACCACGTCCTTTTGAAAGGGTGAAATTCCCTTTATGATAAGGGCAAGCCTTCTCGGTGTGGCATAGGTCTTGATGTCAGAAAATTCTATGGCATTACTGTTAAATAGTTCTGAGGATTTATCTCTCAGTTGAGCTATCGCATCAGGTAAAAACCTTGCAGGTATCTCTTCTGTGCCTATTTCAAGGAGCAGGTTATTCATCTGTGGCTCCTTTTCTCTGAAGTAGTGGGAATCCCATCTCCTCCCTCTGTTTTAGGTATGCCTCTGCGCAGAGCTTTGCCAGGTATCTTACCCTCGCAATGTAACCTGTCCTCTCTGTCACACTGAAGGCACCCCTTGCATCGAGAAGGTTAAATGTATGGGAACACTTAAGGCAGAATTCATAGGATGGCAGGACAAGTCCGAGACTGCACAGCCTTTTTGCCTCTGCCTCATAGGATTCAAATTGGTCTGTCAATAGGTCCACATTGGCAAGATCGAAATTATACCTTGAAAACTCGACTTCTGCCCTGTGATGGATGTCACCGTAGGTTATTCCATTTCCCCATTCGAGATCAAAGACACTGTCAACACC
>JBKBUA010000017.1:4612-6570 GCA_046290845.1 Thermodesulfovibrionales bacterium | reverse complement strand
TGTAGATACATGGCTAACCTCTCAAGGCCATAGGTAATCTCTACAGAAACAGGTCTAAGGTCAATACCACCAACTTGCTGAAAATATGTGAATTGTGTTATCTCCATGCCATCGAGCCAAACCTCCCATCCGAGACCCCAGGCACCTAATGTTGGAGATTCCCAGTCATCCTCAACGAATCTTATGTCATGTTTCAGGGGATCTATACCTATATATGAAAGGCTTTCGAGGTAAATGTCCTGACTTTCCAGTAGTGATGGTTTCAGCACAACCTGATATTGATAATAATGCTGTAGCCTGTTAGGATTCTCACCATATCTACCATCTGTGGGTCTTCTCGATGGCTCTACATAGGCAACCTTCCATGGTTCAGGCCCAAGAACCCTGAAGAAAGTTGCAGGATGAAAGGTCCCTGCACCAACCTCAATGTCATAGGGCTGGAGTAAAACACAACCATTCTTAGACCAGAATTCCTGAAGTTTAAGGATTAGACCCTGAAAGTTCATAGCTAAAAATCTTAATAGATTGAGATTTGGTTTGTCAAATAGACTTGCACTAAAATACGATTTCTGTTACCTTAGATACATCATGAGGACAGTAGCCCTGGTTATTACTATTCTTCTTGTGAGTTGCGCGACAATGAGCAATGAAGAGAGGCTTCAGAAGGCCTCTGCTCACTATCAACTTGGCATCTCTTACATGAATGACAATAATATCCAGCCTGCCTTTGTTGAGTTCCAGAAGGCCATAGAGTTGAATCCTGAGGATAAGGAAGCCCACAATGCCATAGGCCTCATTTATCTATTGAAGCTCGAGAATTATCAAAAGGCGGTTGAGCATTTTGATAATGCCCTGAGAATCGATAGGTCCTTCTCAGAGGCATTGAACAATCTCGGTTATGCCTATGAAAAGATGGAGAGGTTTAATGATGCCATAGTAGCCTACAAATCAGCCATCTCAAATCCCCTTTATAAGAGCGCTGAAAAGGCCTTTAATAACCTTGGGAGGGTCTATTACAGGCTCAAGAGATACAATGAGGCTATAGAGGCCTATAAGGAGTCTTTGAGGAGGTTCTCGGGTTTTCATCTACCCTATTATGGACTCGCCCTCTGTTACAATGCCACCGGCAGGTACGGAGATGCAGCGGTATCCCTTAAGAAGGCAATAGAACTTGATCCTGCTTATAATGGAGACAGGGATAAGGCACTGAGGGATATGAAGGAAAAGAAACTCTTGGCAAGGGGATACGATGAGAGAGACCTTTCTGATCTTATAGAGATATTTAATTACTGATGTATCCTGAAGATATTGAAAGACTCTTTAAGGCGGCTGAAGATGCCCTGGCTAAGGCCATAGCACCATACTCGGGCTTTAAGGTTGGTGCATCGATAATAACAGAGGGTGGAAGGATTTATACTGGCTGTAATATAGAAAATCCATCCCTTATGCTCAGTTTCTGTGCTGAACGTGCTGCCCTTATTAAGGCCCTCACAGAAGGGGAGAAAAGTTTCAAGGCTATGGCGATCGTATCAAATAAGGGAGATTACTGTTTCCCCTGCGGTTCCTGCAGACAGGTTATCGAGGAGTTTGCTCCTAAGATCGATATTTACCTTCTCTCTGTTAGGGGTATAAAGAAATACTCAATCTCTGAACTCCTGCCCCACGCCTTCAGGAATCCTTAGCTAATGGAATCCTTTGACATACTTTTCCCTATAAACCTCCCGCCACTAACATACTCTGTGCCAGAGGAGCTAAAGGAACTCGTGAGACCAGGACGATTAGTCAGGGCTAAGATAAGGAATACAGAAAGGGTTGGCCTCGTCATCGGGAGATCATTGGTTCAGGGAGAGAAGGCCATTAAAGGAGTCTGCAATGTCCCACTTATCAATGAAGCCCTTCTCAAGCTTATAAACTGGATGTCAGAATACTATATGGTTAATAAAGGACTTGTCCTAAGG
>JBKBUA010000017.1:2923-4514 GCA_046290845.1 Thermodesulfovibrionales bacterium | reverse complement strand
ACTTATCAATGAAGCCCTTCTCAAGCTTATAAACTGGATGTCAGAATACTATATGGTTAATAAAGGACTTGTCCTAAGGACGATGTATTCGACTGAATTCTTTGATGCGGTATCTGACTATTCAGGGAGTAATATTCATGGTACAAAAGATAACCCGGCCATAAGGAGGAAATACCGCACCCTTCTCTTTCATGTTCCTTCGGTTGAACATGAGTTTTCCCTCTTATCAGAGATCGTTAAAAAGAATAAAAGCATCATAATCCTTTGCCCTGAGAGGTCCCATATTGAGAGGGTTGCGGAGGGACTTAAACCTATTGCAGGAGATAGGCTTTCCCTTCTCCATGGAGACCTGTCAAAGAAAAAGAGGAGGGAGGTCTATTCAAGGATAATATCGGGCAGATCAGACATAGTGATGGGTACAAGGATAGCGGTCTTTGCTCCCTTAGGAGACTTATCGACTATCGTTGTCCTCAATGAAGAGGATGCTTCATACAAGAATATTCAGGGTATGAAATTCCATGGGAGGGATGTGGCGGTTATGAGAGGTTATCTCGAGAAGGCAGAGGTTATTCTCGCTTCTGCTGCGCCATCTGTTGAATCCTTATATAATGCAAAGCTCGGTAAGTATCGGTTTGTGAGGTATGGCGGGAAGGTCAGAGGGAAGGTAGAAATAATTAATATGAACAGGTCTCCGAAGGTATCTCCCTACATATCGAAGAGGGCTATCGAGATTGCAAAGGCCTCTCTTAAGACAGGCGGCTCAATCCTCTTTCTCGTCAACAGAAAGGGTTATTCCCTTATCAGATGCAGTGACTGTGATTATATCGAGGGGTGTGAGAACTGTAATATTCCCCTCGTCTATCATAAAGACAAGGGTCAACTCCTCTGTCATTATTGCGGGAGGAGTTTCCAATTAAAAGAGCTATGTCCTGTCTGTGGTGGTGCAACCCTCGAGACAGTAGGTGCGGGCACTCAGAGGATCGAGGCGGAGATAGAGAGGCACCTGAGCATAAATCCTCTGAGGCTTGAAAAGGGTCTAAAGATTAAGGGCTTGAAGACCTGTGAAGGTATTAAAGATGGCTCGGTGATCGTCAGTACAGGGATAATAA
Source organism: Thermodesulfovibrionales bacterium (assembly GCA_046290845.1). GTDB lineage: Bacteria > Nitrospirota > Thermodesulfovibrionia > Thermodesulfovibrionales > UBA9159 > JBBIPQ01. The sequence goes on along the minus strand of JBKBUA010000017.1, from coordinate 3,405 downwards.
AACAGTTGCTTCCTGAAAGATTTTTTGATGTCTGTATCTTTATAAACCCTGATATTCATTTGCAGTTTCCTGATTTCAGGAGCGGAGAGCGTCTATTTCAGGGACTTAGCAATATGAGGAACTGGATAAGACCTGATGGTTCCATCCTGATTCAGACGAGGTTTCCTGAAAACCATATTTATCGAGCCTTCAGAAAGGGCTCTATTGATGAGTTTTATGATGTGGAACTCTCAATGAGAAGGTCCCTACTTTATCCCCCTTTTTCGAGGTTTGTCAGTGTCTCGATAACATCAGGAGAAGAGGATATTGAGGCCTTAAAGGAAATATTGAGTTCTCCTGATCTAAAAGAATTGATCCTGAGCTGTCGATACCATGAATCAACCCTGTCAGAGGGTAAGAAGAGATATTTGTGGAGACTAATATTTAAATCATCTTCGAAAAAGAGGCTTCATGAGGGGGTCACGGAATTAACCAAAGCCATA
>JBKBUA010000017.1:1355-2824 GCA_046290845.1 Thermodesulfovibrionales bacterium | reverse complement strand
CCATGGCCCACTATAACCTCAACTGCGCCAATCCTATCTACAATTATGTCTTTTATAAAATCCTTTGGTCTCATGCCAGCGAGTTGCTTATCAAAGGTGAGACAGAGGAGGAGTTCGATCTCCGAGGCCCCAATTAGCCTTGCCTTTTCCTCAAAGGGCGTTAATATCTTGAGATCTCTGGATGGTTCCAGAAACCTTGTTGGATGGGGATCGAAGGTCAGGACAGCAGATGTACCACCCCTAAATGAGGCATGCTCCTTAACAGCCCTTAGGACCTTCTGGTGTCCGAGATGGAGGCCGTCAAAGTTGCCTATGGTAATAACGATATCCTTGAATCTATCTCTTATCCTGCCAAAGTCCTTAAGGATCAACATAACCTGATTTTTTCGAGTATATCGAGAACCTGCTGCCTCGTCTCGTCGATTGTGCCATTATTGTTTATAGAGAAATCGGATCTCTTGATCTTTTCCTCGATAGGCATCTGTGCCTGAAGCCTCATTAAGGCATCCTCTCTTTTTATACCTTTGCTTTCGAGCCTTTTTAAGGCTATATCTTTATCAGTATAAACAGTTATGGTCTTATCGAATTCGCCTTCATATTGCCTTTCGAAGAGGAGAGGTATCTCGATGATGATAACCTTATCCTTATCCATTTTCTTTAGGAAGTCCTTCATCCTGCCAATAACGAGAGGGTGAAGCAGACCTTCCAGCAACTCTCTCTTTTCCCTTTCAGTAAAGATTATCTCTGCAATCTTAGGCCTGTTGAGTTTTTTCCCTGAGAGGACCGAATCCCCGAGAATCTCTATTATTCTCGCAATTACATCATCCTCATTGAGTAATTCATCCACTATATCATCGAGGTCAAGGGTAACAGCACCAGCCTCCCTGAACAAACCGGCAACAGTGCTCTTTCCCATACCATAGTTTCCTGTAAGACCTATTACAGGCATCTATTATTATAACCCAATTGCAGCGGTAAGAAGGATTGGCTCGAGATTTTAAGAAGTTCTTAGGGAAGATCGCTGATTAGGATGTCAGGAAGGAAACTGTTTAGCCCATACAAGGATCCAAGGGCCTTCAAATCGTTTAGTGGTTTTGGAAAGGCGATAGGAAGGGTCATTATGTTGTTTCAGCCTTCGCTGCACATCAGAAGAAGAACCACAATAATACCTATATGTGGTTTTGCTTTGGATAATGTAGACCCAACAAGTCATTTGATATAAAGAGCCACAGGCAAGGTTATATATTTTATGGCTCCTGGGGAGGGACTCGAACCCCCGACCAAGTGGTTAATCCCGCCACTGGCGGGACTCTGCCGGCTGAGCATTTTCGAGGAATCTCTTTATACCACGTGCCTTGATACGCTTTTCTTCTCTCATAGCTTCTGAACGGGAAGGAAACTGTTTAGCCCATACAAGGATCCAAGGGCCTTCAAATCGTTTAGTGGTTTTGGAAAGGCGATAGGAAGGG
>JBKBUA010000017.1:0-1257 GCA_046290845.1 Thermodesulfovibrionales bacterium | reverse complement strand
GATATAAAGAGCCACAGGCAAGGTTATATATTTTATGGCTCCTGGGGAGGGACTCGAACCCCCGACCAAGTGGTTAACAGCCACCCGCTCTGCCGGCTGAGCTACCCAGGAACAAAATATTATATCTTAAGAGTTCGATTAAGGGCAAGACCCTGGGAGCTTGTAAAGAAAATTTTCAGATACAAAATTAAAGACTACCGTTCTGCTACGCTATTTCTCTACTGCTCTATTGTGATATAATCTTCTACAATGACCTCAGGGCATATTGATCTTTAGGTATAAACATCAGAAGGGAGGATATGATGCTTTATAGATATATCATTATTGCAATGATGATACTTACCATTTCCCCTCAGTCAATTGGTGCACTAACTCTTGATGAGGAGGTAAACATTAAGATCTATCAGGAGATGAGTTCTGGCGTAGTTAACATTACGACCACAACCATATCATATGATTTTTTCTTTAATCCAATTCCTGAAAGTGGCACTGGTTCCGGTTCTGTTCTTGATAAGAAAGGGCATATACTCACAAATTATCATGTTGTTGAAAATGCCAGAAAACTCGAGGTTACTCTTTTTGATGGTAGTAAATGGGAGGCAAAACTTATAGGTGCCGACCCAAATAACGATCTTGCTGTTATAAAGATTAAGGCCCCTGAAGAGAAGTTAAAGCCAATACCGCTCGGGGATTCTTCTACCTTGAAAGTAGGACAGAAGGCTATTGCAATCGGAAATCCCTTTGGCCTGGAAAGGACGCTGACTGTTGGTATTATAAGCTCGATCGGAAGGACTCTGAGGGCGGTCAACGGCAGACTTATGAGAGGCATTATACAGACAGATGCTGCGGTAAATCCTGGCAACTCAGGGGGGCCTCTGCTTGATAGTAGCGGAAAGATGATAGGAATAACCACGGCTATATTCAGCCCTGTGGGTGCAAACATTGGTATTGGTTTTGCTATCCCTGTGAATACAGCAAAAAAGATTGTGCCACAGCTTATAGATAAAGGTAGGGTTTCAAGACCCTGGCTTGGGATAACAGGACAGGACATTAATGCCGATATGGCGAATCTTCTGAAACTCCCTTCAGCAGGCATCCTTGTAGCTAAGGTGGAAAAAGGTAGTCCGGCTGATAAGGCCGGAATAAGAGGTGGAAGGGATACTCTAATGATAGGGAATCTCCGAATCATAATAGGTGGAGATCTAATAGTGGCTGTTAACGGCAGGGCCATTAAGAATATGGATCAGGTTGTGGAAG
>JBKBUA010000177.1:0-3100 GCA_046290845.1 Thermodesulfovibrionales bacterium | reverse complement strand
TATCTATCAAAGAATCGGGAATCTATCAGGTCAGGAATCCTGTCTGTAGTGAAGGGACAGATGAAGCCGCCCCTTGTAAAGGCCATGATCCTTTCTTTAATCCTTACAATCCTCACATTATAACCATCCATCTTTTCCTCAACAAAGAATTTAGAGTCCTTGAGATACCTGTTGATTCCTCTGCTGAGGTGTAAAACCCTCATTATATGTGGATAGCCAGGCACACAGCCACCATCATAAAAAACTGTGCCCCTCGGTAGTTTTTTATAGTCCTGAGAAAGTCTGACAAAATCCTGACCTTCAGAGGAAAAAGGTTGGAGAATCTCTTTTTCTGAAAGGGTCTTTAACTCGGTTTCAGAAATATATTTGTTCAAAAATTCATGATGCATGATGCAAGATTTTTGATCGCGAATCCTGTATCGTGAACATGGTGCCGAAGGCGGGATTTGAACCCGCACGGCCTTTCGACCACCAGACCCTGAACCTGGCGCGTCTGCCAGTTCCGCCACTTCGGCATATTAGGCTGAAGGCTGAAGTCCCGCCATGAGACGAGACTTCAGCAGGTCTTAATTTCCGATCATCTCGATTATCTTCTTTGCATCAATTGCCCCTGGCACAAGGTTACCATTTGGAAAGACCATTGCTGGAGTGCCTGAGATTCCAAGTCTTTCAGCCAGCTTGATATTTTCATCAATAACCTTTGTCTCACACTTTGCCTTCGGTATCTCCTTTTTTGCAAAGGCATCCTCGAGTAGTGCAATAGATTTCTCGCACACTATTGCCTTTGCCTTTTCATAGGCGTTGGGATGAATCTTCAATGGGTACATCTTAAGATAAAAGGCTATATCCTTTCTTTCTTCAACGACCTTCTTCATCTCCTGATGAAGTTTTGCACAGTAGGGTCAATCAGGGTCATCAAAGACTATGATCTTATGTTTTGCCTCCTTGCTTCCAAGTATCAAGGCATCATCAAGGGGGATGCTTGCAACATCGATTTTGTTAAGCTCAGTAAACCTCTCCTGCGAGAGGTTTCTCTTTGCCTTAATATCAATGATTGAACCGGCAAAGATGTATTTCTTTGAGAAGTCAACATAAAGAAGACCCTTCTTTCCTCCTGTCTCTATGTCCACTTCCCAGAATCCTTTAAAAGGAGAATTCTTTACCTCGATAATTGCGGCATTCGGGATAATCTCCTTTAAGAGTGTGCCTGCCTCTTCCTTTGAGATATTATGGCATTTTGTACAATCAGCAGACATATCGCTAAAGCCATAAACACTCAACGGGAAAAGAAACATCATAAACAGAAAAAGAAATCGTTTAACCATCTTTCACCTCCAGTGTTTAAGAATAATAACATAGATGAAAAAGTTAAAACAAATGGGTTATTGCGTGATGGGTGAAGAGATTGTAGTGGCAACCCCTCCAACGGCGGGATTGCCCAATGACCCATGATTTTTTATCGTGAATTAGGATGGTGGAGCTGAGCGGGATCGAACCGCCGACCTTCTGAATGCCATTCAGACGCTCTCCCAACTGAGCTACAGCCCCGATTGACTATAAAATAACACAAATGAAGGCAAGGCTTCAACAGGTAAGGTGGAGGGCAGCGATGATCTTTTTCCCAGGTCTCTCTTTCTGTAATCTGTTGAAGACTTCTACCGCCTTTGATGTCCTCTCTATGTGAAGCTCGATACCTCTATGGCTTATGTAATTAATCGTTTCAATAGGGACATCCATAACACCTGAATATCCTGTACCAACAATCAATATATCAGGCTTTGCAGCGATTATCTCCATAAGGTCATCGGGTTGGAGAAGGTGTCCTTCCTTTCTCCACCAGGATGAATCGACCCTCTCGGGGTAAATAATCACATCAGAGCTATAGGAGCGGCCATTTATGGTTATTCTACCGAACGAGTAATGATCAATTCTCATAATAATTTTTAGCATATTACAAATGGATTATACAACCATAAATCTCCCCATTTTGCCGATTGAAATGAGAACCTCTTCATACCAATTAAAGTTCATGACTGATAGTTATGGATGCATGATCCTATTGCTATCTTCGGTATCACTTGACAGCAGCACAATAATGTGAGAGCATTTTATTAACAGGAATGAAAGGCTCTGATTTTTCAATAAGGACCATCCTAATATTATCCTTTATCCTCATTGCAATTATCATGACATCCATCTCACTTGTGCAGCGTTATATCTGGCTGGACAGACATGAAAGGGATAAGATTACAGAAGACTACATGCCTATTGCAGAATCAATGGGAAAGATAATCGAGATGACCTTGATTAGGAGGTTGACACTTCTTACTCAGGTCTCTAACGAGGTTATAAAGACAGGGATGAATCCCGAAAGGATGCAATCAATAATTGAGACAGCCCACTTCAGGAATCCTGATTTCAAGACCTTTTGGATAGGGGATAGCTCGGGAAGGGCGATAGCCTTTTCTCCGAGATTCGACAGACAGGGGAGACCAAACATAGGGAGGGATTACAGTGACAGAGAGTATTACAGAAAGGTAAGGGATGAGAAGAGACCCTTCATAGGGGAGATTATTATTGGAAGGGTAGCGGGAGAGGCAATAATTCCCCTCGTTGTACCGGTTTTAAAGGAGGGTAGATTCGAGGGGTTTGTATTCGGAGGCCTCGACCCTGAAGTGGTGAGGAAGATTATAAGAACAATAAGGATCTATGGCATGGGATACCTCACTGTTACGGATGAAAAGGGAAAGGCTATTGCCATGTCAAACAATCCCCAATTCGAGAGGGAACTGAAAGACCTCTCCTCTACCAGGATATTCAAAAGGGCACAGCAGGAGAAAAAGGGCATAGTTGAGTATGTCTCGCTCGTTGACGGAAGGCTAAAGATAGGTGCCTTTTACGGACTCGAAAACGGATGGAAGGTATGGGTCTCGAGGGACATCCGTGAGATGAAGTCGGACATAATGGAATCCTTTTGTGGTGCCCTGATAATCGGCATTGCAGGCCTTTTCCTCATTTCAATTTTTGGCTATTTTCTGAGCCTCCAGATATCACTGCCAATCAGGAGATTGAAGGACAATGCCATCGCCCTTTCCTCTGG
>JBKBUA010000176.1:0-3103 GCA_046290845.1 Thermodesulfovibrionales bacterium | reverse complement strand
GGCCTGGAGGGAGATGAAGGATCAAGGGATAAATCCCTATCGTAATCTTAAGAGTCTGAGATTTGGAACAAACCATGACAGGGTAGTAATGGCTGTGTTAAAGGGTGAGGTAGATGCAGGGACAGTAAGAACAGATATAATTGAAAGGATGTCCGAAGAAGGAATAATACATCTTAAGGATATAAAAGTAATCAATGAACAGAAGGTTAAAGACTTTCCCTTTCTCTTAAGCACAAGGCTTTATCCTGAATGGCCCTTTGCGAGGTTAAGACATGTGCCAGAGGAGTTATCCGAGAAGGTTGCTATTGCCCTTTTAAGCATGCCCCCTCACAGTATTGCAGCCATAGCGTCTGAAAGTGCTGGCTGGACTATACCTCTCGACTATCACCCTGTCCATGAACTGATGAAGGAACTGAGGGTCGGACCTTATAAGGATTTTGGAAAGGTCACACTAAAATCCTTTGTCATACAATATTGGTATTTAATAGTCGTTACCTTCGGTATAATCTTCACCCTTACCGCCTTTGTTATAATCATAATGAGGCTGAACAGGAGATTGATGGAATCAAAACTCAAGGTTCAACATGCAATGGAAGGTCTTGAGATCCTGGTCAAAGACAGGACAGCAGAGCTGGAGAATAAAAACAGGGAACTCACCTTAGAGATAGAGAAGAGAAAGCAGTCTGAGCTAATGCTCAGAGAGTCAGAGGAAAAGTTTCGAAGTCTCGTTGAGCAGTCCCTAACAGGTGTCTATATAATTCAAGATGGCAGTTTTATCTATGCAAATCCCGAGATGGCCCGTATCTTTGGATATGAGACCGAGGAGATAATAAATAAAAAGACTCCCCATGACCTCACGGCAGAAGACTTTCACTCTACTGTAAAAGAGAATATAAGGAGACGTCTCGAAGGAGAGATAAAGGCTGTTCACTATACGTTTAAGGGTAAGAGAAAGGATGGTTCATTAATAGATGTGGAGGTCGCAGGTTCTGTTACAGAGATTGCGGGCAAACCTGCCATAATCGGCACGATAAGGGATATTACAGAACATGTTCAGATAGAAAAGGAAAGGGAGGCGCAGAGGAGATTCCTCCAGTCCGTACTTGATAACATACCTGATCAGATCATGGTGATAAGACCTGACTTCAGGATAGAGCTTATAAACTCTTCTTTAAAGAAAGAGATGGGGGCAGATACATTCTGCTATAAGGTATCCCATGGCAGGGATGTACCCTGTGACGGCGAGGAACATCCCTGTCCCTTAAAAGAGGTCATGGATAAGAAAAAGGAGATTAGGATTGTGCATGAACATAAACAGGTTGATGGCTCGAAGATAGTTGTTGAGATAATGGCCTCTCCTATCTTTAATGAAAAAGGAGAGATAGTTTATATCCTTGAGACATCGAGGGATATAACAGAGAGGGTAAGGCTCGAGGAGGAACACAGGAGGCTTATGGAGAAACTCTACTTAGAGGAAAAAGAACAATCCATTATAACCCTCACAGGTGGTATAGCCCATGACTTCAACAATATGCTTACGGCTGTCTCGGGCTCCGCAGAATTACTCAGGCTAAAAGCAAAAAAGGAAGACCTCTCATACATAGATAACATTATAAAATCCTCTGAAAGGATGGCAGGTCTCGTCAGGCAGATGCTTGCCTATTCAGGCCAGGGTATTTATCAGCCATCAAATATAAATCTCAATGAATCAATCCGCAATGCCATCGAGATGACCCACAAGGGGAAGTATCTGAAAATTCAGGTAAACTTAAACCTTGAAGATAAGCTGTGGCTTGTATTTGCTGACAGGCAACAGATGGACCAGTTGATGATTAACATTATTCTTAATGCCTTTGAAGCGATGGAAGAAACAGGCGGTACCCTTTCTATAAGGACATCTAACATAAAGATAACCGAGAAAAGGGAATGTTACCCCCTGAAACAGTATCTCTCGGAAGGAAAATATGTAGAGATCAGGGTGAGTGACTCAGGCCCTGGTATTCCTGAGGCTTTCCATAAAAAGATATTCGATCCCTTCTTCACCACGAAGTTTATGGGAAGGGGGCTGGGGCTGCCTGCGGTAGCAGGGATAGTAAAGAGTCATAATGGATGCCTCTCCCTCGAAAGTGAAGAAGGAAAGGGGACAACTTTTACGATTTATCTTCCGAGGGCAGTAGAGCCTGAGATAACAAAAAAGCCTGTTATAAAGAGTCCTGGTAATGGGATACTCATTGTCGATGATGAGGAAACAATACTCAACCTTATAAAGGAGACCCTCTCAGGAGCGGGTTTTAATATATATACCGCTACAGATGGTTTTAAGGCACTTGATAAGTTCAAAGAGGCAAAAGACCAGATTAAGGTTGCTATCATTGACATCGAGATGCCCGGAATGGATGGCAAGCGACTCATCTCGGAGTTAAGAGACATCTCAAAGAACTTAAATATAATCGTCTCGAGTGGTTATGATGAGGAAATGGCCTTAAGCGGTATCGAACCAAGGCCTGATGGATTTATCCAGAAGCCTTACAGGCTTTCGATTCTTCTGAGTAAGGTGAAGGAGTTTATCCCGTGAGGGTCTGGACCACAAGGGAACTTGGAGAACTTCTAAGTGAGGAATTACCTGTTAAGACTGTCGAGAAAGAAAGGATCAAAGCCGTCTTTCTCAGAGAGGCATTACCCCATGATATCGCACTCATACCCTTTGAGGATGATTATTTAGACTTTCTCACAGAAAAGAAGAGAAAGGGTCTTAACAATCCAGTTATATTCGTTTCAAAAGAACCAACGATGATTCAGGAGAACCTCCCCTCTTATAATGCCCTTTTAATGGACCTCAAGAGGACTGGCAAGGCTGATATCAGAAACACCCTCAATTTTATCATCAGGATTCATAGTGAGATGTCAAGACCTATTCCTCCTGTCCCGAAGGAAATGATACCGGAAGAACCATCGAGGGATAAGCCTGAAGAAGATCCCGAAAATATAAAGAAGGTAATGGAGTATCTCTTAAAAGAGGCAATATCCCTAATCATATCATTCCCTATACTCGAGGCTGAGACCCCTGTCACGGTCAGGGGTAGTTGCAGGATTAAGGAGATAA
>JBKBUA010000175.1:0-3104 GCA_046290845.1 Thermodesulfovibrionales bacterium | reverse complement strand
ATAAGAAGACTCGTCAGAGACGGGAAAAGTATAAAATACCTATTGCCAGAGTCTGTAGAATACTATATAATTTCTAATAAGCTATATAGATAAGGAAGGGAGTGAAGACCTTTAGAAAGCAGAAATAAGGCTATTGAGGCCGCAAGGTTAGCCATAGCAAAAAAGGCAAAAGATACCATCATCCTCGAACTCAAGGATCTGGTTATTTATACAGATTACTTTGTAATCTGCTCAGGTGAGAGCACGACGCAGGTAAAGGCCATTACAGATCACATCGAGGAAGAGTTCCTGAAAAGGGCCATAAGACCTCTCTCTATTGAGGGCCTACCGCATGCCCACTGGGTTCTCATGGATTACGGAGATGTGATTGTACATGTCTTCGAAGAGGGTACAAGGGCCTATTATGAACTGGAAAAACTATGGCTTGATGCGCCGCGCATAGCCTTTGATGAAGAAAAAAGAACAAAGTTCATGAAAAAAGGATCATAGTATGGGAAAGTTTTCTCTATTTCTCTTTATATTATTCCTCATTATACTTGGATATTTTGCAATGCTCAATAAGGAGCCTGTAACCTTTAAGGTTACCGCAGAAACGGTTTACGAGATGCCAAAGGTTGCCCTTATCCTTATGTCCTTTGCTGTGGGCGGCGCTGTTATGCTCCTTTACTTCTTTATCAGGGACACAAAACGGTTTATAACAAACAGGCAGTATCTTAAGAAACAGAAAAGAGAAATAAAGATACAGGAATTATATTCAAAGGCCCTTAACGCAATTTTAGCTGATAACGAAGAAGAGGCAAAGGCAACCCTCGAGGAGATACTCGAGATCGAACCATCCCATATTGGCTCACTCCTTAGACTCGGTGACATTGCTGCGGAAGATGAAGACCTTCAGAAGGCACTTAATTATTACAAGAAGGCGAGGGATGTGGAGCCAAAGAATATTGAGGTCCTCTTTTCTCTGGCAAGGATTATGGAAAAGATGGGCAGGGATTCTGAGGCACTTCTCTATCTTAATGAAATAATAGACCTCGATTCTGATAATCTTACGGCCCTTTATATGAAAAGGTCCCTGCTGGAGAAGAAAGGGAATCTCGATGACATTATTTATGCCCAGAAACAGATAATAAAGTCAGAGCATGATGAGAAAGACAGGGAAAGAGAACAGAAGATACTCGTGGGTTATAAATACGAACAGGGTCGCCTCAGTCTTGAGGAAGGAGAGATTGAAAAGGCAAGGAGAACCTTCAGGACTGTCATTCGTATAGATAAAGGGTTTGTCCCTGCCTATCTCGGTTATGCAGAATCATTACTCAGGGAAGACAAGACCGAGGAGGCTATCGGTTTTCTCGAAAAGGCCTTCGAGGATACATCTTCAATGATTATACTGGCAAGGCTTGAGGATCTCCTTATAAATGTTGGTGATCCTGGAAGGCTTATAAGATTTTACAGAAACATTATTTCGAGACAACCTCAGAACCATGTGCTTCGTTTCTTTCTCGGCAAGCTCTTTTACAGATTGGAGATGCTCGATGATGCCTATGAGACACTTATCGCTGTTGATGCAGCGGGGAATAGATTTCCTGAATTGCACCAACTCCTCGGCAATATCTATCTAAGAAGAAATCAATGTGAGATGGCGGTTAAGGAGTTTAAAAAGGTTCTCGATATGAAGAGCACCCTAAGACTTCCTTATTGTTGCAGCAGATGTGGTTATTCATCATCAGAGTGGTCAGGAAGATGCCCGAGTTGTAAAAACTGGAATAGCTATCAATTTAACCTCTACGGTATCTGTAAGGCATAAAGGCGGTGCTGAGTTACCAGTGATGAGCGAAGAGTTAGAAGGCAAAAAAACCTTAAAGACAAAAAGCTCAAAGATAGACCCATCACCGCCTCTGAGGGTTGTCCTCGATACCAGTCTCTTTGTTAACCCTGATGTCAGGGCAGACTTTGGTGAGACTCCAACAGAGGCCCTCGAGACCTTTCTCTTTTTGGCTGCACAGATCCATATCCTGGAATTCTATATGCCTCCATCAATATTCGAGGAACTACTTCATTTTGTGGACAGAAAGAGGATACCAGGGGACCTCCTCGTTATCCTGCATCAGAAGCCTCCAAAAAAACACGAGCTCAAAACACCTGCCTTTCTCCTTTATGAGTTAATCGAGGACATAAGGGAGAGGATCAATAAGGGTCTCAGGGTTGCGGAGAAGGCGGTGAGGAGCACTGAGAAGATGAAGATTGAGGATATCATTCAGGACCTGAGGAGGAAGTACAGGGAGGCCCTGAGGGAGGGGATCATAGACAGCAAAGAGGATGTCGATCTCCTCTTACTCGCCCTTGAACTGGATGCCCTCCTTATAACGGCTGATCAGGGGCTTATAAAATGGGCAGAAAAACTTGGGATAAGGTGGCTCTTCCCTGAAAAATTCAAGGACTATCTGATGGGTGCTATAAAGAGAACGGAATTTCTATCAAAGGCTGAGGGTTAATCGAAGAATCCCTTGCCCTTCAGAAGTTGCCTCGTCTCCTTCGTGCCTTTCCTGTAAATCCTGTTAAATCTGAGTCTGTAATATTCTCCGACCCTTTCAAGGGAAAGTGGTTGGGTATAAACACCTGACCTGTTTAGATGCCTCAGGAGTTCAGCAGCAGTCTCCCTCCTCCTGATCTTAACATCAAAGGACTCTTTGATCTCACCGCCACCTGCCACATCCCTGATAGCCTCATATGGCCTGATATAGAGGGCCCTGGAGGCCTCCATAAGATAGTCATCACTGATGGGAATGCCGAATTCATGGGAAAAAAATAGTGCCCTCATTATCCTCTGGATGTAAAAACCTGCGGGTATCTCTGAGATGAGATGTGTAGTTGCCCTCAGGTCTCTGAGGCATGATGATAAGGTGACATACTTTAAGGCCTTTCCATGTTCAATGGGTTTAATAACGATACCCTCCCTTTCCCTCCTGTCGAGGTCGAGGACCACCTCCCTAATCCTCTCAATGTCTGTTACATCAAAGGGCCCCCATCTATCAACCTGCTTCATTTCAAAGTCCTTCAGGGTCTCGAACCTCTCCTGAGGAGGCAGAATTAAGCCGTCCCCTTTC
>JBKBUA010000174.1:0-3123 GCA_046290845.1 Thermodesulfovibrionales bacterium | reverse complement strand
ATTGTTGAGAATCCCCCTATCACTATCAGGGATGGAGGGATTATTAAGGATGGTTACAATCCCGAGATAGACGAACTGAGAAACATCTCAATTAGGGGGAAAGACTTTATTGCCGAACTTGAGAGAAAGGAAAGGCAAAAGACAGGTATAAATTCTCTGAAAGTTGGTTATAACAAGATCTTTGGCTATTATATAGAGGTTACAAAGCCAAACCTCGACCTTGTGCCTGACTATTACATAAGGAAACAGACCCTTGTTAACGGAGAGCGGTTTATAACCCCGGAGTTAAAGGAATATGAGGTCAAGGTAACAAGCGCAATGGAGAACCTGAAGAATCTGGAATATCAACTCTTTCAGGAGGTTATTGATCGTCTATCTGAAATATCCGAAGATATTATAGAGACGGGAAGTGCTGTAGGTGAGATAGATTTTCTTACCTCCCTTTCTATTATCGCAAAAAGGTATAACTACATCAGGCCTGAGATAGATGACAGTGTTCTTATATCTATAACTGATGGCAGGCATCCTGTTATAGAAAGGATAGTGTCAGAGCCATTCATACCAAATGACATATCTATTAATGGAGGGCAAGATTGCCTTCTGATATTAACAGGCCCAAATATGGCGGGTAAGTCGACCTATATGAGACAGGTAGCATTAATCGTTTTAATGGCACAGATGGGGAGTTTCGTCCCTGCTGCCGAGGCAAAGATAGGAATAGTTGACAGGATCTTCACGAGGATAGGTGCAGCAGATTATATCTTTCAGGGCCAGAGTACCTTTATGGTCGAGATGATAGAAACAGCGAATATACTGAATAATGCAACGCATCGAAGCCTTATCCTTCTCGATGAGATAGGCAGAGGGACAAGCACCTTTGACGGGATAAGCATTGCCTGGGCGGTTGCCGAATATATATTAAAGGAGATTAAGGCGAGAACACTCTTTGCAACCCATTACAATGAACTGACAGAACTAAACCTGTCTCTTGATGGAATAAGGAATTATAATGCCTCTGTCAAGGAGTGGGGTGAGGAGATAATCTTTCTGAGGAAGATCGTGCCTGGCGCTGCTGACAGAAGCTATGGTATCCATGTGGCAAGGCTGGCGGGACTGCCTGATTTTGTCATTGAAAGGGCTAAGGAGGTCCTTTCTGATCTCGAAAAAAAGGATATTAACAGGACGGTGCGTTTTACAACGGATTCGATCAAAAGACGGCAGATGGACCTTTTCTCTGTAACCCACGATCCTATCAGGGCTGAACTCATCAATCTTGACCTGACAGGACTTACACCTAAGATGGCATTATCTAAGCTAAAAGAACTGAAAGAGAAAGCCGAGGCTGATATCTGAATGCCCGAAAGATTGCTTATAGTGGAAGACGAGGAAACCCTTTCTGAATCACTTAAAAGGGTCTTTATGAGGGATGGTTACGAGGTAGAGACGGCAGGTAGTGCTGAACAGGCCCTGCCAATGGTGGTATCATTGCCACGTCGTAAGTAGGAGTTCAAAATTTTGAACCCAACTCCTACAGTTGCCCGTCCTCCTTTAACCTTTGACGCTCTGCGAGGAGTTCTTTGAGGAGTTTCTTTTCCTCAATGTGTTTTAAGATTTCACGCCTGTTTTCCTCATCCATCTCTCTCAGGAGCTTCACAATCGCCCACTCTATAAAATCCCTGTCCTTTCTTAGAAGTATATGCTCCTCATCCCGGGCCGGCCGATACATAGCACCCTGACCTGTAAGGAGCCACATAGGGTTTATATCCGTTTTCTGAACAAGGGACGCTATAACAGCGCCAGACGGCACCCACTTGCCGTTCTCAATATCTGAAAGGCTGCCCTGCGAAATGCCAACCAGTTTAGCAAAGGCACGCACGGTAAGCCCCTCAGCTTTACGATACTGCCGTATTCTATTACCAATGCTTATCATCTTATTAAAAAGAATAATAAAATATACCGAACAAAATGCTTGACAAGTTCGGAATACAGATATATTATTAATTTATCATTAGTCGGTCGAACCGACTTAGCCTGCAACATTATACCACGAAAGGAGGTGATTTTATGAGACCAAGAGCGGCTCCCCAATCACGAAGCTCGCTTCTGACCACTCGTTCAGAACGGCTTTTGGCAGAGTTGAAAAAGGGGCCTAAGACATCCCTTCAATTGCAGCTGGCTGTTGGGTCACCCAGTATTCGATCCCTCTGTCAGCACCTCCGTAAGAATTTGCAAATTGCCACGTCGTAAGTGTCATTGCCACGTCGTAAGTGGAAGTAAGGCAGAAAGGAGGAAGGATGCATAAGGCAGGTTTACGCAGTCCGAGGCTGCTCAATGTCCTTAAGATACTCATTGATGGAAGGCCACACGAAAGCTATGAGCTGGCGGTGCTTTCAAAGAATGTCGCCATCTCGGCCAGTATATCGGAGCTCCGACAGAACAATCTTTTAATAACATGCTACAGAAAAAACGGGAGGTTTTTCTATCAGTTGCAGCATACCCTTGTTCCCTGCAGTCTTGACACATTTTTAAGAAACATTGAGATTTCAAAAAACTAAGGAGGAAAGACAATGGCAAGATTTATCGGTAATCTGAGAGCAATCAAGATTGAGGCTGACCGAAAGGTGCAGCTTACCTATGACATTCAGGTTAATCAGAAGACGAGGCAGGAGTTGTGCAGCCTTATCCATGAGATTCAGGAAGGGATGTATCTATGTATCTATAACCCCCTGGAACAGGGCAGGGTGAACCTTTTTGTGCTGCCAAAGTATCTCAAGATAGAGCTTGATAAGGCACAGCTCACGATTGATTTTATGATTACTACTGCTACGGAAGAACACTCTCTCTTTGACATTATCCTGATGCAGTCATCAAACCTTGTCTTTGAGCTGTCACAGACCAATCCTCAGACCATAAAGGAGGAGGCAGCATGAGGACAAAGAGGCAAGCACTTCAGTGGGGGCTCAAGTTTTTGAGCCCCTATAGCTTACTGTTGCTATTTCTCTTAATACCCACTCTGACATCTGCCATTGAGGGCAGGGTTGTGAAGGTAAAGGATGGTGATACTGTAGTTATTGCACCTATTGACGGAGGGCAATTCTTTGTCTGCCGACTATACGGCATTGA
>JBKBUA010000173.1:0-3173 GCA_046290845.1 Thermodesulfovibrionales bacterium | reverse complement strand
CTAAAATACACTGCCCCTTTACATCTTTCCATATAACTTCCCCTCCAAATCCAGCTTTAACAAATTCACTGTATTTTTTCTCAGCCTGCCTTTTCCTTTTTGAATATTGCCCCAATATCCACTCCGTTGTTAAACATGAATGAGGATTGTCTAATCCAACTGTGCCTCGGTAACTGCTCCACTTCCAGTCCTCTGGTTTTTGCACTATTTTTGCCCTTACAGGATTCAATACGACATACCTGCATGCCTCTAATAAATGACTCTCTTTTTGAATAAGTATAGCCTTGTATCTGCCCTGAAATATATGCCCTACCTTTTTATGCCTTTTATTAAACATCTGGGTATAAACACCATTAAGTTGACGCATTCCTTTTGACAGATTCCCTTCAGGTGTTTCTATGATGAGGTGATAATGATTGTTCATCAGGCAATAGGCATGACAGAGCCAGTTATATCGTTTATTGACGTCTTCTAATATGGAAAGAAATAACTCCCGGTCAACTTCATCTTTAAAGATAGGCTTTTGTCTGTTGCCTCTGGAGGTTACATGATATACTGCACCCTCATATTCTATTCGCAGAGGTCTTGCCATACGGTTACTTTAACATTCCTAATTACTATAATGCAAGAAACAAGACCTGACCCCTTTCTTTCTCTCGCTGGAACAGCTCTGACATCGCTTTCATTCATTCTCGATTGGATGTTGATCTTATTTGTCTTCATATCACTTAAGGACTTCAAGGTCTGTCTCTATCTTTACGGGTCTCGACAGGGTAATACCAACAGGAGAGGTGCTAAAAACATGTTTGTGAAGGTCTTCCAGCTTTTTTTCATCGGCATTCTTTGCCTTAATCTTTACACTTGCCCTAACTGTCTTATAACCGGGAAGTTTATCCATACCGTATTTTTCAGGAGCCTCCAGTCCGAGAAATCCTGGGAGGTCTATTTCACCTTCGAGATCAATCCTTATATCCTCAAGTTCGATTCCTCTTACTGCCGCATTCATGGCATATCCGATGGTGAGGCAGGCTCCATATGCCTGGAGTACCACCTCCACAGGATTTGCGGCAGAATTAGTTCCACATAGCATCTCAGGCTCGTCAAAGGTTGATATAAAACCTCTTGAGTCTGTTTGAACTCTAAATCCACCTTTCCAGAATGCTGATGCCTTCCATACTGTTTTCCCTGTCTCCCAGTTCTGCTTTACGGTCTCGACGACACTTAATAGTTTATCAGTGTCGAGCCCATTAATTCTTGCCATCTTCGTTACCTCCTTTTGAGATTGTTAGTTCTTAACATGCAAATTATTTGCCATGTAATTGTTATCTTCTACATTGCATAAGATAATGATTTCCGATTTTGATAATTGCAAAAATGCAATTATCAAGAATTAAACATTAGTGCCTAAAAAATCTTTATCTCTAAAACTTTGGGCTATATTTGGTATTTTTTTTGCATAATGAAAAGAGGAGGTAGATCATGGAAGATGAATTGAACCTGGGGGAAATCGTTTCAAAAAGGATCGAACTTTTTAAGACAAGGCCTGAGATGGCAATTTATCGACCTTCTGTTAAATCAAGACATGTAAAGGGTCTTTACACCGAGACAAAAGTAAGGGATCACATCGTAAAGGCTGATTACGCAAGACCAGCCGGTGGTAGTAATCTTGCTCCAAATCCTATCGAATTATTATTGTCCGCACTGGCCGCATGTATTGAAAGCGCCTTTTATGAGTTTGCGACTCACGAAGGCCTATCTATAGATGCCCTTTCAGTTGATGTTGAAGGTTCTCTTGATCTCAGGGGTTTCTTTATGGTGGATGACGGAGTTGCAGCAGGCTTTAATGAAGTGAGGTATATATTTACGATCCAGACAAAGGAGGATGAAGAAAGGATAAAAGATCTTGCTAAAAGGGTTATCGCTCATTGTCCGGTCCTCGATAGTCTCATAAGGCCTGTGAATGTAACTGGCGAGATAGAGGTGAAAAAAAATTCTGAAGGTCAGATTAAAAATATATAGATTAAGGAGTTCAGAATGAAGGAGTTAAAGGCAGATAGAGTTCTCGATGCAAAAGGTTTGGTGTGTCCTATGCCTGTACTGAAGACAAAAAAATCCCTTGACGATCTTGAAGCAGGACAGGTGCTCGATGTAGTGACGACCGATCCTGCTTCAAAATCAGATATACCTGCCCTGATAAAAAGACTCGGACACGAACTTATAGAATTAACTGAACGAGATATGACCTTTTTCTTTAAGATAAGGAAAAGGTGATGAAGGAGGCAGTATATGCTGATCAGAGATATTCTGAAAGAGAGGGATAAGGGAGTGTCATTTGAATTTTTCCCTCCAAAGACTGAAGAGGGAAAGGATGCCTTTATGACTGTTGTTAGAGAACTTAGTGCTTTCAGCCCTCTTTATGTTTCTGTAACCTATGGCGCTGGAGGAACTACGCAGGACAGGACCTATCGCACGCTCAGGTGGTTAAGGGAAGAGACGGACCTTACAGTCATGTCCCATCTCACCTGTATTGGAGCAACCAAGAAGGCATTGGATGAGCTCCTCAAACGATATATTCTTAAATTCCCGCAAAGTTAGGCACTATGTCAAAAATTATCCAATTTAAAGATACTCTCTGAATGTTATAAATCCTACGGGGATGTTGTCTAATAAGGCTTTATAAGAATAGACGATTTTATACTTGACTTTCATAAGATATTTATTGCATAATGCCTATATAGGCATTATGAGTTATATTAGATACAAGAGATTTGGTAACAAGGAATACGCATACGAGGTAATCTCTTATTGGGATTCAGTTAAGAAGATACCTCGGCAAAAGGTAAGATATCTCGGCGTGGTAATAGATAAAAAGGAGGGCATATTTGAGAGGAAATCATCAAGGCAAAGAGGGGAGAGGCTTATTTTAGATTTTGGGGATACCTTTCTTCTGTATGAATTTATGAAGAAGACAAAGCTAATAGAGCTTATAGAAAGGGTTTTTAAGGACAAGGCAAAGAGTCTGTTAGCCCTTCTTTGCTATCGTTTATGTGATGGTTCTGCAATGAATTATGCGAGGATATGGCATGAAGGGAACATATTGTCGAATTTCAGCAAAAATCCCCAATTAGTTTCAAAATAATTCCTCAATCAGTTTCAAAATAATTCCCCAGTTA
>JBKBUA010000172.1:0-3183 GCA_046290845.1 Thermodesulfovibrionales bacterium | reverse complement strand
CTGCACCTGATTCAACCATGAAGGGAGCTATGTCATTAGTCTTACCGCAAATATGTATAACAGAATGAACGGTTAATTTTTCAAAGACCTTTTTTAAATAAGGCAGAATGAGACTCTTAAAGACCCTCGGACTCAACACATCTGATGTTGCACCCATTTCCCTTACTGTTATGTAATCAACGCCAGCCTTCTCATATTCCCGTGCAACTATGATGATAACCTCTGTCAGGATATCGAGCAATCTCCCCACTTTATCAGGCTTCTTAAAGGAAAGCTTTAAAAGGTCATTCAGTTCCATTATCTGTCCTGCCAGGGTAAAGGGTCCAAGGACATAGGAACCAATGGCAACATCATTGCCAATGTCTTTCTTAAGCAGTCTTATTGCCTCTGCTACAAGGGGAACCCTACCCTTTTTGTGAAGCTCATCAGGTATAGATAGCTCCATCTCATCCTCATTATGTATAACCTTTTTTCTTATGGTTGGATAGAGGATGTCCTCAGAATGGGCATAGACATTGATCTCGCAACCAAGGGCTTCTGCCTCGACACAGAGATCAAAGGGAACTATGCCACATTCGAAACCAAAATACTTATAGGTCGTTGCCGCAGCATCAGCCATCTTTTTTGAATCCAGATGAACAGTGGCAAATTTGTAATTCAATGACTTAAGACCTGCCACTGTGATATTTCCCATCCCGCTAAAACAGGGTGTTCTGTCCACCCCCTTATTATTAAAGAGTTGTAAAACCCTTTCCCTTGAAGAAAGCTTAGTTTGACTCATTCCATCTCCTTTCTATTTTTCACTTCCTTGCTCCACCGGTTGAGAGCTTTTCTATAAAATCAGAGAAATACCTCCTGATAGGTAGGTTTCCCTCCGGAATTATTCCTGTCTCATCATAAACCATTGTTGACAGGAGGATGTGGGCTGTTGCAACAGCAGGGAATATCCTCGAGGCAGTAACGATAGGACCATAGAAATTAAAGTCACTCCACAGGACTGATGACATACCCTGTGCCACAGCATCCATTGCCCTAAACCCTTCAAGTCCCCACGCCTCCTTTGCCCTCGTCCACATGTGGGTTCCATTCGAATAAGCACCCCCACAGGGAAGACCAAATTTCTCTTTTATCATTCTATTTGCAATGAGTGAAAAGGAGGTGGCGGGCAAATTCATTACAGAGGTATCAACTATAATCGTGTCAAAGGAATCGGCACCTTCATTCAATATCCTCTCGAGAGACCTTAACCTCCCTGCAGGGGATTGATCCTGGTCGTCAAAGGCCTGAATAACGACATGTTTTATACCAAGGTCTTTTAGTTTGCTCACCTGGCCTCTTATATCCTTATCCCATGGTGTTATGCTGTTATAGAGGAATTTTTCCTGAACGCCCAGATTAGCTACATACTCTGTTGCCTTTGCCCTTTTTTCTGCAACCCACATATCTATACCAAAGGGCATATCTGTTGTCTCGAGATAAAAATCTATATATATCTTTGCCTCTTCAGGCGTATTGGCAACCATCGCAACCATTGAGGGTATACCTGTTGAGGCAGCGAGTTCTTCCTGTTTTTTGATAAGTTCCACAGCCTTCTTCCTATCAAAGTTACCTTTTCTATCAATCAATATCCTGTCTTTGTTATGAAACATCGATGCAATCAGCAAAGGAGGATTTTCACCAGGTTGACCTCCTATCCTCGCATTGCCTATCATGAATACCTTCTGTTCTGTCTTGAATCTGAACATCTTCACCTCTTATTCATTATTATTTTCATGACTAACAGTAAACCGATTAATTTTTAAATAGAGGGGCCAAAGGCCCCTCTGAACAAAATTAATATATCCCGTGATCGAACTTTGGTGGAGGAAGATATTCCCAGGGCTCTCCCTTCCTGTATTTCGTAGCTATGTCTATACACTTGAGGGCATACTCAAAGGCATAGGGAATACCAGGACCATTAGGAACAAAACCTGCCAGTATCATGCCCACCGAGGCCGCCTCAAATATCTCAGCATCTGTTGCTCCTGCCTCGATTGCAGGGATCACATGGATTATGCATCTCGGTGAACAATAGGCAACACCGCCTGCCATGAACATCAATTCCTTGATCTTCTTTGAAAGGGCGCCGTCTCCAAAAATGGTTGCATAGAAATCAGCAAAGGTCTTACCCGGGTCAGGGGTTACGGTGTTTATTATCTTAAACATCCTCGGCACAAACCCCATCTTTTCCTTCATGTACTTATCAACTTCTTCAGCTGTCATCTTTTTTTCTTCTGCCATCTTTACCTCCTCCTGCCCGTATAGGGCAAAAACTTTCTAAACTTACAGGATTCCTATCCTCTGTCGTTACCTCCCTGACAAAAATCCCCTTTCTCCCACCTCCTTTCCCTTCCACCATCCCATTACAATCTCCACTGCCTGGCCACATCTATGAATTTCTGGATATTCTCATAGGGAACGGTGGGAGGAATATCACAACCTGGCATAAGGACAAATCCTCCATCGGTTCCTGCTGTCTCGATTATCCTCTTACAATGGTCTTCCACATCCTGAACAGTACCCTGTAACATTACCTTCACTGGGTCAACATTACCAGCAAAACACATCCTGCCATGAAGGATCTCCTTTGCCTTTGCTATATCTGTCTTATGATCAAGACTAATACAACTTGCTCCTGTCAGCGGAAAAAGGTCGAGCCTGTCTGTAGTATTCCCGCATATATGAACAAGGGTATGAACATTCCTCGACCTTGCCCAGTCAGTAAATTTCTTGAGATAGGGAAGTGCAAATTTCTCGAACTGTTTCTTCGATATGAGGTCTCCAGAGGCTGTAGGATCAGCAAGGCTTATGACCTCTAAGGTACCATCCTCCACGAGAGGCTCATAAAGATGAATCAGGAGGTCTGTTGCAAAGTCAACAACCTTCTCAACAAAGGCAGGTTTCTTGAAGGTGGCCTTCATCATAGCCTCCTCTCCAACAAGCCTTGCACCGAGAGTAAAGGGACCCCAGGCAGTCATTGTTACCACATATTCATCGCCAATCCTCGACTTTGCTATCTTTAATGCCTCCTTGACCGTATTTATGACATTCTCCCTGTCAATAGCATTGATGTCGAGTCCTGGCAGGTCTTCTTCTGATGATATAAGTGGTGCTTCAAGGTCAGGCGCACCAATCTCTCTGAAT
>JBKBUA010000171.1:0-3196 GCA_046290845.1 Thermodesulfovibrionales bacterium | reverse complement strand
TTGCTCATGAACCGTGGTACCTTCAGGTTTGAACTTGACAGTTCTGACCTGAGCAACCTCATTTCAATTGAGGACAAGGGCTGGGAAGTGTCAAAGGGCTTGAGTCCAGAATATCTCCTTATGGAGGGAGCAAGGGTCTATGACGAGGAAAGGCACGGAGAGACAATCGAAGAAACTACTTCGGAGGAATCCGAGGAGGAGTGGGGTGAAGACTGGTCATCGCAACCTGATATAACAGAAAGAAAAGATATATCCGCCCTTAAGGCCCTTACACAGGAGCTTAGATTTCCTAATTCAACATCAGAGATCACCTTACTCATCCTTAGATTTGCGAGTGATATATTCCAGAGAGGTGTTTTGTTCATGGTCGGTGAAGATGAGATGGCTGGACTCGGACAATTCGGTCTCGAAATCGAAAGGGCTGATGAGAGGATAAGGGAAACCGTTTTAAGTTATACAAAAAGCCCTTTTTTTACAGGGATAATTGATTCTGCCCGATCTTATAGGGGCCAACTTGATAAGGATGAAGTTACAGATGCCTTTGTTAACGAGATCGGTGGCAACTGGCCTTCAGATGTTGCAGTCTTCCCGGTAATAGCTGAAGGAAGGGTTGTGGCACTTCTTTATTGTGATAACGCCGTGACAGGAGAGGTCTTTGCAGAGACAGAAGGACTCGAGATATTCATAAGCCAGGCAGGTCTTGCCCTCGAGAAATCCCTTCTTCAGAGGAGACTTCAGGAACTTCAAAACAAAAAGAAGGGATGATGATTTTTTTGCATCTATTTGATACAATAATTCAGCCTTAAAGGGAGGTCTGGTGAAGTCAATCCTGATTGTTGAAGATTCTGCAACTACTCGGTCCCTGATAAGGGCTGTTATCGAGGAAATGGGAGATGATTTCTTTACCCATGAAGCATCTTCAGGATTTGAGGCGCTGAAGATGTTACCCCAGGAGAGATTTGACCTGATCATCACAGATATCAACATGCCCGATATCAATGGTCTTGAATTGATTAATTTTGTGAAAAATGACCCTCGATATAAACAGATTCCTCTAATTATAGTCACGACCGAAAGGTCAGCAGAAGACAGGGAGAGAGGCCTTGCCCTGGGTGCATCAGCTTATATAACAAAACCATTCAGGCCTGAAGATCTTCAGGAAGTTATAACAAAGATACTGAATCAATGAAGTCTTCAAAAAAGGATTTTATCGCAGAGGCAGAGGAACTAATAGAAGAGGCCGAAAGGCTTTTAATCGAGATCCAGGATACCTTTGAGAACGGCGTAAACCCTGATACGATAAATGCCCTTTTTAGATCAATACACACGATGAAGGGTCTCTCCGGCCTTTTTGGTTATAAAGGTCTTTCAGAATTCAGTCATTCCTTTGAATCCATCCTCGATGATCTGAGACTGGGGCGCATTGAGCTAAACGAATCAGCGGTCCGGTTCCTCTTTAAAAACATGGATATCCTGAAGGCCGTAATCAAAAAGATAAGCACTGAAGGTGTGGAGGATCTGGATGTTGAGAGTCTTGCAAGGGATATTGAGGGGTTCAGGCAATCGGCTATGAGCGGCTCCACTAAAAAAGGGGAGGACATTCTCAGCAGAATTGATGAATCAATACTAAAGGTGCTTTCAGAGTATGAGGAACATAGACTCAAAACAAACATAAAAGACGGAAAGGGCATTTACCTCGCAAAGGCGGTCTTTAAACTTATAGATCTTGATAAGTCCTTAAATGAATTGACAGGTCTGCTAAAAAATAACGGGGAACTCATTTCCACCCTTCCAACATCAACAGATATACCACCCGATTCAATCGGCTTTAATCTGCTCTTCGCCTCGCAAAAAGAGAGAGAGGAACTGGAGAAGACTGTTAATCTACCGATAGACGAATTGATAGAAAAAAAGAGAGAGTCCATACCTGTTCAACAGATTCAACAAAAGCCGGTTATGGAGACCTCTCTCAAAAGCACAAGTACCTATGTTAGGGTTGACATAGAAAAACTTGACAGAATACTGAATACGATAAGCGAATTAAACCTCGCAAGGGCTGCCACTAACAGGATTGCCAGGGAGATGTCAGAGGTCATGGGTAATACGCCTCTCGTCATCGATGTGTTTAAGATATCACAGACCTTTGGTAGAAGGCTTTCAGAACTACAGAACCAGGTCCTTGAGATAAGGATGATACCAATAGGCCAGATATTCTCGAGACTCGGTCAGGTCATAAGAAGATACTCGAGAGAAATGGGTAAACAGATTGAACTCGTCCTGTATGGAGAGGATACAGAGATCGACAAACACCTTGCCGAGGAGATAGTTGATCCCCTTATGCATATAGTGAGGAATGCCATTGATCACGGTATCGAATTGCCTGATGAAAGGAAAAAGGCAGGAAAAAAAGAGACAGGAATAATTACACTGAAGGCCTTCCAGAGAGGAAATCATGTTGTCATAGAGGTAAGCGATGACGGTTCAGGGATAGATATAGAAAGGGTTAAAAAGAAGGCCATCGAAAAGGGACTTATAACCCATGAGACAGGGAATTTGAGTGATAAAGAGATACTCGATTTTATCTTTTTACCGGGTTTCAGCACAAAAACGAGTGTCAGCGAGGTCTCAGGAAGAGGTGTCGGGATGGATGTGGTTAAGGAAAAGATAACAACCCTCGGTGGTTTTGTCGATATTGATACGGAGATGGGAAAAGGCACCACCTTTATACTAACAACACCGATAACACTTGCAATACTCAAGGCACTGATCGTAAGGGTTGGAAAAGAGAGATTTTCAATCCCCCTCACATCCATCTCTGAAACCCTTGTGATAGAACACAAGGATCTTCAGACCATAGAAGGCAAAAAGGTTTATAACCTCAGGGGAGAGATGCTTCCTGTTGAAGGTATAGACCAGGTCTTTGGTATCAATAGAGATGATTCTGATAGATCTTTCGCCATTGTTGCTGGCTTTGGTTCGAGGAAAATGGGATTTCTCGTTGACGAAGTAATGGGGCAACAGGAGATAGTTATCAAGTCCCTCGGCGAATACTTCAGGGGATTGAAGGGTTTTGCAGGGGCTGCCGAGATCGGCAAACATGAGGTCATACTCGTAATTGATGTAGAATCAATAATTGAAGAGAATATACTCAAACAGAGGAATATCGTTCGTGTTTGAAGAGTATTATGGATTCAGG
>JBKBUA010000170.1:0-3208 GCA_046290845.1 Thermodesulfovibrionales bacterium | reverse complement strand
GGTGTAGTGTTTTTCGTCGAGCCGAACGAGGCCGGGGGATGAGTCGATAGCCTTTTCAATCTCGTCCATTGAGTGGTGACCAAGACTGATTGTGGCCGAAGTTTTCATGATATCTTCCCTGGTAAAGACGCTTTCAGTCTCAGCAAGAATCATACCAGCCTGAGCCACGGTCTCGCGAGGGTCTGGTTTTTCGTGTTCCTTGTTCCTATACTTGGTAAGGTTTCTCAGGTTCTCGATGTTGTAGCCTGCTTTCTCCACTTCCTCTCTCCATCCTTGCCTGACCTGTTCTATGTCCACTTCCCCTTTGGCTTTTCGGCTGTCGAGACAGGCCATCTCCTTAAGTTCCGATTCCCCCACGTTGGGCATCTTCTCCCTCAGTTCCTCGGCCCGTTCCCGGACCTGTTGACTGCGCTGAGAAAAGCGGTCGATTAATTCCTGTGGCACCCCCTCGACCTCGAAGAATCCGCGGGAGTCGGAACGGATGGAATAGCCTTGTTCTCGCAAGTTCTTAGCTAGTTCATTCCTGAAATATTGTCCAATCAGCATCTTCTGGGAATATATTTCCTCATTGCTGAGCGCCCGCCACTCCCCATCGGGACGCTGGGTCATATTCATCACCACGCAATGGGTATGGAGCTGTGGGTCGAGTTCCCGCGAGGTCTCGTGCTGAAAGGTGGCCACAACGAGGTTTCCCGTATTCACCCTTACCCTCTCACCGTCCTGCTGCTGGCGGGTCTGTGAGTAGTGTTCTTCCACATAGGATAGAGTCTTCCTAACCGCGTCCTCGTGGGCCTGTCTGACTCTCTCATCTCCGGCTACGAGGGCAAGGATGGAGACACTCTTCGGCGCGCTGAAGGTCAAATCCGTCCCGGCGCGGTGGTCGGGACTGGACATGTCGAACCTACCCCCAGGGTCCCGACCTGCCAGTAAGGCCTGAAAGTCCTCTTTTTTCACCTCTCCCTCGAGTCCCAGCGCCTCTGCGCCCTTGCCTTGCCAGGTGCCGGTGCCGCGGGAATAATAGTCGTCCTTTTGGTAGTAATGCTGAGCCTGGCCTTGAGAAATGTTGGTGATACTGACCATTTACCTACTCCTTTCTTTCTGATCTTTCGTTAGCGATAAAAATCAGGAGAAAAAAATATATGTGGTCCATGATGCCACGGAAAACACATAAGATACACCTCATATGCCACCGAGGTTGACACCACCCACATTGATGTTCGGTTATGATTTCAATGAATCGGGAAAACGACATAAAAATACATAACGCTCCTTGGGACCCCCCGAAGCACAAGAGAATTCAAAGCAATATTTTCAATCTGGGTCCTGGTATAACTCAAATATGCAATATCAGCATACTGGCGCGGCAAGATATGCAAGAGAGAGATCATCGCGACCGTGCCGGCAATTGATGACACAAAAGCTTGGCCAGTGGTCATACGCCGGGGTAGGACAGGATTAAGTTCGACCCCACCGTTCTTCATGCTCGTGGCGGTCTGGACAAAATCAATGCTGTTTAAGAGCAAGACCACTATATCCCGATCCCGCAGCGCGTCTTGCGCATCCGCAGGTGGGACAGTTAGTAAGATTAGGATTAGTAAGATTATCAATTTCATCACTATATATATGCTATTATCCTTTTTTTTATAGACAAACCAAAAGAAAAAAAATATAATTTTCTATGATTAAGAACCTGGCGGAGAAGATCAGAAAAATCAGAGGGGATATGCCTGTGAAGGAATTCGCAGCAAAGCTGGGAACCACCCCTTCTTACATCTACAGGCTTGAGTCAGGAAGTTCCACAACCATATCTGCTACTGTGGTTGAGTTACTGCACGAGAAGTTTGGTGTCTCCAAGGAATGGCTAATCGACGACATCGGGGATATGTACAGGAGGGATCTTATTTCTGTCCGTGGTCCCTTCGAGGTAAAGCTTGCCCCGGTCCCTGTTGTCGGCAAGGTGCCTGCAGGCTACCCAGAAGAGGCCATGGAAATAATAGAATACAGGGCCTTCCCCGAGGCTCCCCCAGGTGCAAAGGCAGTAATAGTCAAGGGAGATAGCATGGCCCCAACTATTAAAGACGGAGATTATGCCTTATGGATATCAGTGACCGATATAAAACATAACGACGTAGTGATTGTTGCCGATGAATGGGGAGATATCATGCTTAAGCGGATCAAGATGAGCGGAGACAGAATCACCCTGGTCAGCGACAACCCGGAATACCCGGCCTTTGAACCAAACGTGCACTACAGACTCATCGGAAAAGTTGTCTGTGCTGTGAGAATAACGTTGATAGGGTAGGAAAAGACCGTTGTATTTCTGTAGAACCCTACTCTAGACTGTTAAGGCAAGAAAATACCCCTGATTCAGGGGAATGACTAAGGGCCCGTTATATTTCTGATAAACCTTACTCTAGACTGTTAAAGCAAGAACATACCAATCACTACCCCTGATTAAAGGGAAACCGTTGTATTTCTGATAAACCTAACTCCGGACTGTTAAAGCGTACTGTACCGGTTTTAAGTGGGGGTGGTGGGTATATTTTAAATACCCACCACCCCCTACCCCCTCTATGGGGGTATATTACTATGGGGTATTTTGACCAAAACCAGCAAACTGGCTACTGGTGCGGGTTTGCGGGTGATTTTGAAGGGGCATTTTCCACCTGCTGTGGATAATTTTTTCCACCTGCTGTGGATAATTCTGTTCTCGGTCTTCGTATTATAAAGACCCATGTTTTATTTCTTTTTAGTGGAGCATATGACTTAATTACGCCGTATTGAACGAGTTCATTAAGTGCTTTTTTTAACGTTTCTCGTGCTTTGTCCCTACGCGATGCCATGATAACTGATCTCTCTATAAGCACATCCTCAGAAAATTCATGTGATGAGTTGGTTGCCAAAAAACTGTATAAATTTTTTGTCACCGGAGAGAGTTTAGCATACATGGTTTTCACCCCACATCTTGGGAATCTTGATCTACAACAAAGGTCTTCTGTGAACACGTCACTTGAGTTTGAGATGTTTTCACCCCACATCTTGGGAATCTTGATCTACAACCTTAATCCCATCCAGGTAGCTAGATTCGACAGTGGCTAGTTTTCACCCCACATCTTGGGAATCTTGATCTACAACAAAAACCTACCTCACATAGTTGACCGTGGCCCTTAGTTTTCACCCCACATCTTGGGAAACTTACTCAACAACA
>JBKBUA010000169.1:0-3233 GCA_046290845.1 Thermodesulfovibrionales bacterium | reverse complement strand
CCATCTTGTAAAACCCTCTTCTCTCCACCACCTGTTATATTAAGGAGTATGGTCTCGTCCTTTTTTACATTTCCTCCCTTCACAGCCCTTATGAGACTGGCAAAAGCAACTCCTGAGGCAGGCACAATATCAATACCTTCTAATTTCTCGAAGAGTTCCATTGCCTTATAAACCTCTTCATTTATGAGGGCATACATGAGACCATCTGTAGCTTTTAGGGCATCATATATCCCACCCTTTACAGAATAGGCAGGATACCTCGTTGAAAGCACCCTCGTCGTGATCTCGCCAATCAACTCAGGCCTTAAATCCAAGGGATCCAAGGTCCTGCTTCCTTTTTGCCAGGCCCTCACCATAGGTATAAAAGGGTAATTCTGAGATAGGTGAAGTTTGGGCAATCTTTTACCAAATCTTCCATCACTCATGAATCTCTCTGCCATCTCCCATACACCTATGGCACCTGTGCCGCTCCCAATGGCCTGGAAATAATGATCAGGAAGCCGCCCAATAACTGAGACAGCCTCGAGAAGGACTATACCCAGTCCATCCCTCTTTGCAATATTCTTGACCCCACCTTCAAAGGGCATGCCGAGTGTCGTGGCTATCCTTCTTGCCACATCTATTGAATCGGCATAATCGCCATCCATAACTGCCAGTGTGGGGATACTCAAGGATTCCCTTATATACCACATCTCTGAGAGACACATCCTTGGTACAACGATAATCACAGGAAAGTCTGAGGTGGTCGACAGATGGGCAAAGGCCCTGGCCGTATTTCCAGCAGAGGCAACAACAAGACCTGTAACACCGTTTTCACTCGCATTCTGCAAAACCACTGCTGCCTCAAATTCCTTAAAGGTACAGGTCATGAGGTCAGCACCCCTCTCCGGCCAGTATCCATTGAAGGCTACGAAGAGATTCTCAAGACCTAAGTACCCTCCAACTCCTTCTGATTTATACACCACAGGCCCTGGCTGTTCGAATCTATGACCATGAACAGGAAGCCAGTTGAATCTCCAGATCCCAGCGCCAAGGTCATCCTTAAAAGGCTCCTTATAAAATGTTACGAGAAGAGAGTCCTTACAGTGTTCACAGAAGGCACAATAAACCTCCTTAAGTTCCTTGCCACAGTTTCTGCATCTTATACTGAAATGGCTCATGGCATTAATATACTCCCCAATAGTTCCATTATGTCCACTATCTCTATCCTCTTTTCATAATCTCGCATCGCCTCATTCACCTTTGAATAACAGGCAGGGCAACTAAGAACAAGCTTATCAGCACCTTTTCGAATAGCCTCATCAATCGTAAGCCTTCCCATTGCTATGGCATTTTCATGGAACACCTTCCTTGCTGCACCACCAGCACCACAACACTGGGAATTCATTCCGTGCCTGTCGAACTCAAGAAGATCAACTCCGGGAATGCTTCTTAAAACATATCTCGGCTCCTCAATCACACCAACACCTCTGCTAAGATAACAAGGATCATGATAGATCAACCTCTCCTTAAGACTATTATTTATCCTTAATTTGCCTGACCTTATCGCATCCATCACAAACTGGCTTATATGTCTTATCTTGAAGGGAAGTGGTTTCCCATAGAGAGATGGCCAGTCCCTTGCCATTATATTCACACAGCAAGGGCAGGATGATATGAGAATCCTCACACCCCTTGACTCGTAGGCACTAACGAGCCTTTTGACGAGGTCATCGAGCATATCCCACTGTCCTGTTATGAAGAGGGGAAAGCCACAGCAAACCTCTTCCTCAGGTGGGAGCATTGTAAAGGGATCTCCTATTGCACTGAGCACCAAAACATCTCCTTTTACCATGGGCTGTGCCTCATAACAGCCTGTACATCCTGCATAATAGCCAATCTCTGCCCTTTCCTGAACCTTTACATTCTCAGGAAACCAGGGACTGAATCTATCTTCTGGGGGCTTATTATAGACATTTCCTGTCTCTTTAACGAACTTTGGAAGGTTTGCCTGTGGCCCTATAGGACCAAGCCCCATCTCAACCATCTTCCTCCTCAGTGCTGGCCATAGTCTCTGTGAGAATATTCCAACCTCACAGGCCTCTCCACAGGCACCACAGGTAGTGCATTCATAAACAGCCTTCACAAAGTCTTCGAGGAGTTTATTGTCCACCTTACTGCCAGTGATCTTAGCCTTGAGACCCTCTGTATTCTCTATGAACTCTCTGTAGAGTCTTATCTTCTCAGGAGGGGATATCTCCCTCCTGCCTGTCACCTCCTGAACAGGGCACCACTTGAGGCACTCACTACACCTCGTACAGGCATCGAGTTCCACAAGTTGCCTTCTCGTAAGACCTTCTGTAAAAGAAATCATTTTATCGGTCATGGACAAGACCCCCCAGTCTTTCCTTCCTGAACATAGCATCCTGCGTGGTTATCTGGGCAGCGAACATGTGAAACTGCTTTGAAAAGGGGATAAAGGCTATAAAGAAGAGGGCTGCTATTACATGTATAGACCAAAGGAGAATATATACATGAGGACTACTGACCTTTCTTAAAAGGCGAGCAAACAAGGCTCCGATAGGAGACAAATCCATGAAACTCGGACTCATAATCGAAAGACGGACACCCTCAACAGAAAATCCACTAAGGATTATAAGCGAGAGCAGAATGAGCACAGGCAGGTCATCCCATCCTGAAACAATATCTCTCGAGACGATGGTTCGTCTAAGGATAAAAAAGACCGAACCTGTTAATACTGCAAGGCCCGATAGATCGAGCATAAAAGAGAATAGGAGATAGAAGGTTCCCCTCAGAAAACCGAGTTTAAGATAGTGATCAAGGCCAACTAAGATGGTACCGATAAAGAGTATCGTAAAACCCCAGTATATAAATATAAGCATGATACCTCTGAACCTGCTTTTGCTCATTACCCTCGTAGCGAGGAGACAATCCCTGGAGAAGAAATACCTGAGACTCATAATGACCATGCCACCAAAGCCCTTTCCTGATAAAAGGTCAGAAGACTCCTCATTTCCTTTGAGCCATATAGAAAACCTCGAATAAAGACCTGTTATGAAGACAATGGAAGATATTAGAGAAACGATGTAAAAGATCGTCTTCAGTAAACCCGGAATATAAATGAATGCCTCTCGTGATGGCATATAAACTCACATCGTGAAGGGGCTTTTCATGATCTCGCTCCTCCGAGCAGACCTCACTGTATTTTCGAGAAGCATAGCGATCGTGACAGG
>JBKBUA010000168.1:0-3249 GCA_046290845.1 Thermodesulfovibrionales bacterium | reverse complement strand
GCCTGACTCGCCTACAAACTGTAAACCGTCAACATACTTAACTACTGCATTAGGCATAACGACCTCCTTTCTTATGGATAATTTAACATAAGCCTCTGAATAGCCGAGGCCTTTCCTGTATCATCGTTTATCTCTATGACAACAGCAGAGAAGATTCCACCGCCTTTTGCTGTCTCGAATTTCTTTGGCATCTGAAGGAGAAACCTCTCTATTATCTGTTCCTTATCAAT
This sequence comes from Thermodesulfovibrionales bacterium, assembly GCA_046290845.1. GTDB lineage: Bacteria > Nitrospirota > Thermodesulfovibrionia > Thermodesulfovibrionales > UBA9159 > JBBIPQ01. Next base: position 3,019 of record JBKBUA010000168.1, on the reverse strand, counting down.
GCCTATAACAGAATCAGCAGGCCCGGTCATCCCTACATCTGTTATATAGGCAGTACCACCTGGTAGTATCTTTTCATCTGCTGTCTGAACATGTGTGTGAGTTCCAATAACAGCACTCACCTTTCCATCAACATAATATCCGAAGGCTATCTTTTCCGAAGTTGCCTCGGCGTGGAAGTCAATTATTATAATATCTGTCTCGTTCTTTAGCCTCTCTATCTCCGAAAGTCCTACCCTGAAGGGGCAGTCTATATTAGACATAAAGACCCTTCCCGAGAGGTTTATTATGCCTATCTTCTTATCCCTTACATTACAGGTGGTACTCCCAAAGCCTGGCACGCCTGGAGGATAATTTAATGGCCTTATTATCCTGCTTTCCTTGCCTATATAAGGAACGGATTCTTTTTTGTCCCAGATATGATTCCCGCTCGTAAGGATATGGATGCCATAACTGAATAGCTCGGAGGCAACCTTTTCGGTTATGCCGAAACCACCTGCTGCATTCTCACCATTGGCAATGACGATGTCTATTTTGTATTTATTTACAATTAAGGGAAGCAGGGACTTTACAGCGCTTCTCCCTGTCTTCCCAACAATATCGCCTATAAAGAGGACCTTCATCTATTTGGCAAACTCCACAAACCTCGATTCCCTTATAACAGTGACCTTTATCTGTCCAGGATAGGTCATATCAGATTCTATCTTCTTCGAGAGCTCCCTTGACAGGATTGCTGCCATATCATCACTCATCTCCTCAGGTTTCACAATTATCCTTACCTCTCTACCTGCCTGGATTGCATAACATTTTTCAACACCCTTAAAGGACATCGCTATCTGTTCAAGCTTTTCGAGTCTCTTCAGATAATGTTCTATACTTTCCCTTCTCACCCCAGGCCTTGCTGCGGAGAGGGCATCAGCCGCTGCAACGATCGCTGCCTCTGGTGTTATAGGGTCTCCGTCACCGTGGTGAACAAGGATGGCATTTATGACCTTTGGATTTTCTCCGTATTTCTTTGCAAAATTTGCACCAATCTCCTGATGCGGGCCATCCACTTCATGGTCAATAGCCTTACCTATATCATGGAGGAGACCCCCTCTCTTTGCAAGCCTGACATCAGCGCCTAATTCAGCAGCCATTATACCTGCAAGATACGCCACCTCCTTTGAATGCTGTAGCATGTTCTGACCATAGGATGTCCTATACTTAAGCCTGCCGAGAAGCCTTATTATCTCAGGATGTACGCCCGATATACCGAGTTCGAATACCGCCTTTTCTCCCTCCTCCTTAATGGTTGCGTCCACTTCCTTCTTAACCTTCTCCACGATCTCTTCGATCCTTGTCGGGTGTATCCTGCCATCGGCTATAAGCCTCTCGAGGGATATCCTCGCTATCTCTCTCCTTACAGGGTCAAAGGCCGAGAGCGTGACCATCTCTGGAGTATCATCAACGATGAGGTCAACACCTGTTGCTGCCTCCAGTGCCCTTATATTCCTTCCCTCTCTCCCTATGATCCTCCCTTTCATCTCATCGTTTGGAAGGCTTACAGCAGTGACAGTTCCGTCAGCAACATAATCACTGGCATACCTCTGAATTGCAAGGCTCACAATCTCCCTCGACCTCTTTTCCGCCTCCTCTTTTGCCTCATCCTCGATCCTTTTTGCAAGTTTTGCAGCCTCAAAACGCGCCTCCTCTTCAACCCTTTTGAGGAGTTCTTCTTTTGCAACCTCCACGCTAAGTCCTGAAATCCTTTCGAGGGTAGATGTCTGTTCCTTAATCAATGTATTAAGCTGAGCCTCTTTTTCTGCAAGACCCCTTTCCCTGTTACTGAATTCTCTTTCCCTCTTGTTGAGTTCCTGTTCCCTCTTCTCTAACTGATAAGCCTTTCTATCTAAGCTCTCCTCTTTCTGTCTGAGCCTTCTATCTACCTGATTTAGCTCGTTTCTCCTATCTCGTATCTCTTTTTCTGCCTCTGACTTTGCCTGATAAACAATGTCCTTTGCCTCAACAGATGCCTCCTTTTTTATGGCCTCTGCAGTCTTTTTGGCCTCTGTGAGGATCTCCTCCTTCTCTTTCTCTATTGCCTCTCTCTGTAGCCTTATAGAACGTCTGTAAATTAACCCGATTACTATCCCCAGAACAATACCAACAGCCACAGATATGAGTATCTGAAGGATTAAAGACATAGTTTCCCCCTTTCACAGGTTCACTTTGAGGGTAGGGTGATTATCAGGAAGTAAGGGGTTCTAAAAGGATCGGCAGCCCTTGTAGAGATTTTTGAGAGATGTCTTTTTTATAGTTCGAATGATTATTGTAATAAACCTTTCTCTTTGAGTATCTCTCTATTGCCTTTGTCTTTATCCATTGGATAGATTCTGACCTTATGAACCCCTTTATCAAACTTACTATAAGCAATAAAAGCCCGCCCTGCCGTTTCGGTGAAAAATTAGATCCCCTAAAGATAAGGTGGGTGTTCTGAAGAAGCCTTAGGCTTCCGATTATAAAATCGGCCTGCTCACCGGTCTTCTTACGGGAACTCCCTAAAGATCTAATTTGCCGGATCAACAATTTTTTCACCTATCTCGAACAGGGCAGGTAAACTACCCTCTGTAAACCAATTTTTATTTTTATTTATTTATACCAGAAAAGTGATGCTTTAGGCAAGAGGAAAATTTTATATCAGATTATTATGATGCCCGCATAACCAACAACATAGTCGTAGTCTCCGCTGACATCGCCTGATGTGGCATATTTGATTAATTTTGCCTCCTTCGCCTTCAGGGCCTTCGAGGCATAGAGCATGATAGTCGCTGGAATGTATCCGCACATAGAGATTCGCTCTGTATTAACAGTGTTGTATAACCCCTCGGGGTCGAGCTGGAGTACCCTGTTTATCGCCATCTTATCCTTTCTCCTGGCTATCTCGTCAGATACATAATGGCTCATATCTGAACTGGCTATTATCACAACGGGATAGCCTATCTGAGCAATCGCCTTTGCAATTGCCTCTCCTATCAACTT
>JBKBUA010000016.1:23012-24782 GCA_046290845.1 Thermodesulfovibrionales bacterium | reverse complement strand
GTGCAGAGGTTCTGTAAGGAAAAGGGGATAGAATTCACGAGGTCAAGACCTTACAGGAAGGGGGTCCCCAAAAAGTCAAAGACTTTTTGGGGTGGATGGTAATGACTCACCTTATGTAGAGAGTAAGAACTGGTCGATGGTAAGGGCCTATACAGGATGGAGGAGGGGTCCCCAAAAATTGATAAATTTTTTGGGGTATAGGTATGGGATTCAGTATATAATCCTATATCTATTTCGAAGAGATTTTATTTTGAGGAAATACGGGACCTTCGGCAAAACTTATAATTCTTGTCATATCTCCGTTGTCTTTTGCTTGACAGAAGAATCAGGATTCTTAATAATATTGAGACGTATAGACTTGGAGGAGGAAAAATGGAAAGGGTTTTGAGCGGAATGCAGGCCAGTGGAAGGCTCCATATTGGGAATCTTGTGGGAGCGCTTCATAACTGGGTGAGATTACAGTCTCAATACGACTGTTATTATTTCGTTGCTGACTGGCATGCTCTGACAACTGGTTATACAAAGCCTGAATCTATAAAGGATTCAACAGAGGATCTCCTCATAAATTTTATAGCGGCAGGGCTTGACCCTGAGAAATGCACGATCTTTATTCAATCCCATATCCTTGAGCATGCAGAATTACACCTTTTACTTTCTATGATAACCCCACTTGGCTGGTTAGAGAGGGTACCCACTTATAAGGAGAAACAGCAGGAATTGAAGGACAGGGACCTTTCGACTTACGGATTCCTGGGCTATCCAGTTCTCCAGTCGGCAGATATACTCATTTACAGGGCAAGATATGTCCCTGTCGGGATAGACCAGTTTCCCCACCTCGAGATAACGAGGGAGATAGCGAGAAGATTTAACTATCTTTATAAAGAGGTATTCCCTGAGCCAGAAGGGTTACTCACAGAGTTTCCAAAGGTGCCTGGCACAGATGGAAGGAAGATGTCAAAGAGCTATGGAAATGCTATATATCTCGCTGATCCACCAAAGGTAGTGGAAGAGAAGATCAGGACCATGATGACAGACCCGGCAAGAAAAAGAAGGACAGACCCAGGAGACCCTGAACTCTCCCCGGTATTTCAGTTGCACAAGATCTTCTCATCAAAAGAGGAGATCGAAGAGGTAGCCCATGGATGCAGAACAGCTGGCATAGGATGTATCGACTGCAAAAGGATATTAATAAAGAATGTCTTTAAAGTAATGGAGCCAATATGGAAAAAAAGAGAGGAATTGTTAAATAACAGGGGTTTACTCAGGGATATTACCGAAAGAGGTAATGAGAAGGCAAGGAGGGTAGCTCAAGAAACGATGGGGCTTGTGAGGGAGTCAATAGGTGTTGGGATAGAAATAGGGTAAATGTAGTGGCAATTCATGAATTGCCCTTATGGCAATGTGCGATTACTTTAAAGGACAACCGTCGCACTCAGGTTTTGGTCTGCAGAAGTCTTTCCCAACCCTTACAAAGAGGGCATGGAACTCGTTGAATAACGGTACATCCTCATCAAGCTCCTGGTGAAACAATCTCTGATATTCATCGTAAGGGGCATTGTAATCCAAGATGCCGTGCCTCGATAGCACCCTCCTCGTATAGGCATCAACAACAAATACAGGCTTATCGAGGGCATAGAGGAGGATCGAATCTGCCGTCTCGGGACCTATACCATTAATTGAGAGTAACTTCCTTCTTAATGATTCGGTATCTTCCTTTCCCATCATCTTCATGCTCCCGCTGTAATCATTAACGAGAAACTCTATGAAAGC
>JBKBUA010000016.1:21256-22914 GCA_046290845.1 Thermodesulfovibrionales bacterium | reverse complement strand
CGCCTTTATATTGAAATATCCAGCGGGTCTTATTAAAGAGGCGAGTTTCTGAACTGGCAATTCATATAATGCCTTTGCAGATAATACCTTTGCATCCTTGAGATTCTTAATAGCCTTTTCTACATTTCCCCAGTTTGTGTTCTGCGTCAGTATTGCGCCAACAGCAATCTCAAAGGGACTGTCTCCAGGCCACCAGTACTGAGGGCCATAGAAGGAGAAGAGTTTTTTGAAGATTTTTAAGAGGTTTTTTGCCACTGATTATCTAAATCTTGTATTGCATGTAGTAACCTTTTGCCAGATAATAGCTCCTTAATCTTGATTTTCAAATCATACCACAAGGAGGCTAAAATAGCCAGCAATTTTTAAGGCGAAATTACCACCATTTCTTACCTGATTATGGCCGACACCACTCCGACTCCCTCACATCCCCCACTCAAGGGTTATCCCTTCAACATTCTTAAAATGCTTAGCATCAAATGTAGCCACTTTCTTGAAATTTTTTACCTTGATATAAGCGATGTTATAGGCATCGATAAAGTCCATCTTGCCGGAATAATAAAGATCAACTGCTTCTTTTACTCTTGAATGGTTAGCTACTTTGATATTCTTTGTTTCGAGGATGGTATCGACCACTTCTTTAATTTCAGTTTTTGAAAACCCATAGTATGATTCAAGAACCCAGACAATTTCAGCAATAACCAAGTCGCTTGTTTCGAGCTTTATTTCTCCATTCTCTGCTTTTTCAAAAAGCTCTTTTGCCTTCTGATAAAAAGATTCTACATCCCTGACAAAAAACCTCATGAATACATTGGTATCAACAAAAATGGGATCATCCATCCTTTAGGCCTTCTTTAGCAATTCTCTTTGAAACAAGCTTCTTGGTGTATTCCCTTTCGCTTCCGACCCCAACTTTTCTGCCCTTTGCAATACCACCGAGGCTTAGTATTGACCGCCTTTGTCTTTTCTTTAAAATCAGCGCATCTCCTTTTACCTCGAATATAAGGCTATCTCCTTCCTTGATATGAAGCTTTTCCCTGAATGGCTTAGGTATTGTTATCTGCCCTTTTTGTGTTATGGTTGGCATTTTCCTTACCTCTAAAATAGTCTTACCTATATTTTAAGTATTACTGTTTTGGAAGTCAAACCTTTATACCCTCCAACTCTCTCACATTTCCTACCTTTACGATGCTGCCGTCTTTTTTAAGATAGACGACCTCTTTTATCATTGCGTTTTGAATCATGCGTCTGCATAGGAGGCAGGGCTTACCGTCTGCAAAGGAATTATCCTCCTCAAAGCCTGCGATGTAAATGGTTGCATCCTTCATCCTCTCAGGAGAGCCATTGATAACTGCATTTTGCTCTGCATGGACAGCCTCACAGAGTTCATATCTCTCTCCTGCAGGGACATTGAGTTCTTTTCTCCTGCAGCTTCCCCTGTCAACGCAGTTCACAGAGCCTCTCGGAGCGCCGTTGTATCCTGTGCTTATGATTACATTGTCTTTGGCGATTACTGCGCCATATCGCCTTCTCAGGCATGTTGATCGAGAAGAGACGACCTTTGCTATTTCTATAAAATATTTGTCCCAGGAAGGACGGATAAATCTTCCATTTCCGTTATTTCTATCCATTTTATCTTTCCGTCCCTATCCACACTTTGT
>JBKBUA010000016.1:19551-21158 GCA_046290845.1 Thermodesulfovibrionales bacterium | reverse complement strand
CATGAGGGAAATTTACTGTCTTTGAGACAGCATTATCAACATATTTCTGGAAGGCAGCCTGCATCTTCACATGGTCTGATGGTGTTATATCGTGGGCTGTAAGAAATACGGCCTTTATATCCTGCGGTATCTCTTTAAAGTCCTTGATACTTCCTGCCTCGGCAATCCTCTCCATAAGCTCCCTGCTCCAGAAACCTCTCTCCTTCGCAACCCTTTCAAAATAGGGATTCACCTCAACGAGCTTTGTCCCTTCCATTACATTCCTGACAAAGGATATGGCAAAGAGGGGCTCTATCCCTGAAGAACAGCCTGCTATGATCGAAAGGGTGCCTGTAGGAGCTATGGTTGTTATGGTAGCATTCCTCATAGGGAATCTCCCATCGTATATACTTCCTCTGTAATTTGGGAATACCCCTCTGTCTTCAGCAAGTTTTATCGATGCCTTCCTTCCCTCGGACTGTATGAATTCCATCACCTTTTCTGCGAGCTCTACAGCCTCGTGAGAATTGTAGGGTATCCCTAACTGAATAAGCATATCTGCCCATCCCATAACGCCGAGTCCTATCTTCCTGTTCGCCTTTGTCATATCCTCGATCTTTTGCAAGGGATATTTGTTTACATCAATGACATTGTCGAGAAAGTGAACTGCCTTCCATGTGGTCTCTTTTAATTTCTGCCAGTCAACCTCATAGGTCTGTGTTCTGTCTTCTGTATTCTGTCTTCTGATTTTTACCATCTTTGCAAGATTTATAGAGCCGAGGTTACACGACTCATATGGTAGCAGTGGTTGCTCCCCACAGGGATTGGTTGATTCTATCTCACCGAGAGCAGGTGTTGGATTTGCAGCATTGAGCCTGTCGAGGAAGACAATACCTGGTTCTCCATTCTTCCAGGCATGGTTCACGATAAGGTCAAAGACCTCTTTAGCCCTTAACCTCTTGACCGCCTTCTTTGTCCTTGGATTTATTAGCTCATACTCTCTGTCCTCAATAAGGGCCTTCATAAACTCGGATGTCAAGCCAACAGATATATTGAAATTGTTAAACCTGGTATTTTCATCCTTGCATTTTATGAAATCTACAATGTCAGGGTGGTCTACCCTTAACATGCCCATATTTGCACCTCGTCTCGTTCCACCCTGTTTGACAGCCTCAGTAGCCGCATCAAAGACGGTCATAAAAGAAACAGGGCCTGAGGAAACCCCTTTTGTTGAACCAACAACATCTCCGCCTGGTCTGAGTCTCGAGAAACTGAATCCTGTCCCACCACCTGACTTATGGATTATAGCAGCGTTCTTTACTGCATCAAAGATAGACTCCATTGAATCCTCGACAGGAAGAACAAAGCAGGCACTCAGTTGTCCGAGTCTCCTGCCTGCATTCATTAAAGTAGGGCTATTAGGAAGAAAATAGAAGGATGTCATCATATCATAAAAATCCTCTTCAGTCCTGATTATCTCGCCCTCGGGCAACCCGTAAAGGGCATCTGCCCCTGCCACATGCTTAGCTACCCTCCTGAAAAGCTCATCGGGCGTTTCAATAACCCTTCCTTCTTCGTTCTTCTTGAGATACCTTTTCTCGAGAACCCTGAGGGCATTTGGATTAAGA
>JBKBUA010000016.1:15573-19453 GCA_046290845.1 Thermodesulfovibrionales bacterium | reverse complement strand
AGGCGTTTCAATAACCCTTCCTTCTTCGTTCTTCTTGAGATACCTTTTCTCGAGAACCCTGAGGGCATTTGGATTAAGATTAATAGAGCCTGCTAAATTCATAAAAGACCTCCTTCCTGACCCCTATTTTTAGTATTTTTTGAATTATTACTGTTCATTTAACCACAATATGTTGTGCTTGTCAAGCAGAAAATTACTCTTTAATTAAGTCATTGTTTTTTATATCTTTTCCTGGTGAAATAGATGTTAGCCCTTTGTTAAAAATCCCCTGCCTCTATTAACTTTTTCTTTATCTCCTTTATCCTGTCCCTCAATGCAGCAGCCCTTTCGAAGTCTAATCTCTTAGCCGCCTCCTTCATCTCCTCCTCGAGCCTTTTTATGGTCTCCTCATCATAGCCGTATTCTGACACCTCCTCAGATACAGGCACTGTCCAGTAGTCTGATTCATATATTGTTGATAGTATGTCTTTTATCTTTGACCTAACAGTCTCAGGGGTAATACCCATCTTTTTGTTGTACTCCTCCTGAATCTTTCGCCTCCTCTCGGTCTCCTTAAGGGCCTTTTCCATTGAAGCAGTTACAGTATCTGCGTAAAGTATTACCTCTCCGTTTATATTCCTCGCTGCCCTTCCTGCTGTTTGAATAAGAGACCTCTCAGAACGAAGGAATCCTTCCTTATCAGCATCAAGTATCGCAACGAGGGATACCTCGGGAAGATCAAGGCCTTCCCTTAAAAGGTTTACGCCTATGAGGACATCAAACTTATCCTGTCTGAGATCTCTCAGCAACTCAATCCTATCGAGGGTATCTATATCAGAATGGAGATACCTCGCCCTTACCCCGAGCTCAGAATAATAATCCGTAAGGTCTTCTGCCATCTTTTTTGTAAGTGTCGTTACGAGGACTTTTTCCCCTCTTTCTGCCCTCTTTCTTATCTCTGAAAGCAGGTCTTCTACCTGACCTGACGCAGGTTTCACCCTCATCAATGGGTCAATCAATCCTGTTGGTCTTATTATTTGCTCAACAACCTGCTCTGCCCTTTCAAGTTCATAGGGGCCTGGTGTGGCTGAGACATAAATTGCCTGTTTAACCCTGTGTTCGAACTCTTTGAAGGTGAGGGGCCTGTTGTCAAGGGCCGAGGGCAGTCTGAAGCCGTAATCAACGAGGGTCTGTTTTCTTGACCTGTCTCCTTCATACATCCCTCCGATTTGTGGAATGGTCACATGGGACTCATCAATCACTATCAGAAAGTCTTCAGGGAAATAATCTATCAATGTATAGGGAGGCTCTCCAGGTGCACGGCCACTGAGGTGTCTCGAATAGTTCTCTATGCCATGGCAGTAACCGAACTCCCTGAGCATCTCGAGATCAAAGAGTGTCCTCTCCTCAATTCTCCTTGCCTCGATTATCTTTCCCTGTCGCAGGAAATACTCAACCCTTTCTCTCATCTCCTCTTCGATTGCCTTGAGGGCTGGTTCCAGTTTCTCCCTCGGTGTTATCCAGTGGCTGTTCGGAAAAATTGCGACCTTTTCAAGCCTTTTTATCCTTTCACCTGTAAGAGGGTCAAACTCAGAGACCCTGTCTATATCATCGCCAAAAAACTCAATCCTGATGGCCTTATCCATTGAGAAGGATGGAAAGACCTCAACTATATCACCTCTCACCCTGAAGGACCCCCTTTTGAAGTCTATGTCAGACCTCACATACAGCATATCAACAAGCCTTGCGAGTATCTTGTCCCTTTCTGTATGCATTCCTTCCTCAATCAGGAGATGCATATCCATATAGTCCTGGGGAGAACCTATGCCATAAATACAAGAGACAGAAGCAACGACTATTGTATCAGGCCTTTCGAGGACAGCCCTCGTTGCTGCATGCCTCATCCTGTCAATGTCGTCATTGATAAGGGCATCCTTTTCGATGTATGTGTCTGTTGTGGGGATGTAGGCCTCCGGCTGGTAGTAGTCATAATAACTCACAAAGAACTCAACGGCATTCTCAGGGAAGAGTTCTCTTAATTCACCGTAAAGCTGTGCTGCCAGAGTCTTATTATGGGCTATCACGAGGGTCGGTTTGTTCACATTGGCTATAACATTTGCTATGGTAAAGGTCTTACCAGAGCCTGTTACTCCTAAGAGTACCTGATGCCTCATGCCTTTAATGACCCCTTTCGCAAGCTTTTCGATCGCCTGTGGCTGGTCACCCTTTGGTTTGAAATCTGTAATGAGTCTGAAGGACATAATTTAACTCCTTATCTTTTTCTCCACCTGCGAACAAATACCGTGAAGCATTCTCAATTCCCAATCTGTGAGACCTGCCCTTCCTATAAGGTGTTTAATATTTCTCATTATCTTTCTCTCAAGGTCCCTGTCTCCCCGAGGAATATAATCGAGGGCTTTCAGGGTCTCCTTTAATCGTTCGTAAAGGACCTCAAGGTCCTCATGTGCTACAAGGGCAGGCATTTCTATGCTCTCGACATCCCTGCAAAGCTCATAGGCAACAAGTAGAACTGCCTGGGCAAGGTTTAGTGATGGTGATGAACTATCAGTTGGTATTGTAATAAGGAAGCCGCATTCCTCAACCTCATTGTTAAAGAGTCCCCTGTCCTCCCTCCCAAAAAGTATAGCAACCCTGTTATTCACCGCTACGCTTCTTATCCTGTTTATGCCCTCTGTAATTGGTAATATGAGCCCTCTTCTCTTGCCGATTCTTCTTGTCGTCCCCACAATCAGATTCTTTTCAGTGATAGCAGCCTTGAAATCCTCGAATATCTTTGCGCCCTCAAGCACATCGATGGCATTACAGGCCATCCACCTCGACTCATCAGTAATGAAGTCTACCTTGCCGGCAATCTCAAGATTTCTGAAACCCATATTCTTTATCGCCCTCGCAGAGGCGCCGATATTGCCAGGTTCTTTTGGTTCAACAAGGATAAAGGATATATTTTCCTTCCAGGACTTCATCTTTATAGTATAACAGGCTGATAGGGTGAGTATAACCAAAACGTTGCAAAAATTAACACTTCCAACATAGTGCGACAGGGCGACAGTGCTACAGTGCGACAGTCTAACAGTCGCACTATCGCACGGTATAAAAGTTTTCGAGGCATGCAGCCTCCGAATTTATGCAACATTAAGGTATAATAAAAATTTTAATCACAAAATGCCGAATAGAGCAGCAGTTTTTATAAGGAATAAAATTTTTACCATATTTAACTACTGCTCTGCTGGTCTGTTGCTCTATTTATGGTGTCGCCGAAAAGCCTTTTCAGGCTGTTCATCATTCCTACCGCAATCATCGGTGATAGGGAATCTGGTATAATAAACAGACAAGATGTTTTCCTCTTTGAATAAGCAGTGCTTCGGCCATATAGAAATCCCGCTCCAGAGGGTTCATTTAGAGCTCACGAATGTTTGTGATCTTAACTGTGTTTTCTGTCCGAAGTCAGAGATGAAGAGAAGATATGGTTACATGGACTCTGAGCTTGCAAAACGGATAATCTCTGAACTTAATGAAAACAAGATCTGCGAAAAAATAACCTTTCATGTGATGGGCGAGCCTACATTACACCCTGATTTCTTTGATATCCTGTCATATGCTATAGAAAGGGGGGTCAAGATAGGCCTAACAACAAATGGTGCGGGTCTTGGCGGGAAAACCGGCAGGGAGCTTTTGAATTATGGTCTGCACCAGGTTGATATATCCCTTCAAACTCCTGATGAGATATCCTTTAAGCTTAGAAAGGCGAGGTCTCTCAGATTTGAAGACTATCTTAAAGGGATCACGGACTTCTTCTCTTCTTATCACCAGAGGCACAGAGAGACTATCTTCAAGTTTCGTTTTCTGAATACAAGATTCCGCAAAAGGGATATGGAAAAGG
>JBKBUA010000016.1:8740-15478 GCA_046290845.1 Thermodesulfovibrionales bacterium | reverse complement strand
AGCAGGCACTTAAAGGGATTGACAGCCTTGTCTCATATAAATGGAATGTTGTCGAGATATATCCAAATGTATACTTTGAGACTTACATGCTCGAGGACTGGGGGAATGCCTTTGATAATGGCAAGGTATATGATGCCTGGGCAGGTTACTGTTTTGGCATGAGAGACCATTTCAGTATACTTTACAACGGTGATGTAACCCTTTGTTGCGTAGATTTTGATGGGCATACGAGGATAGGGAATCTGAGAGAGTCATCCCTGATGGAGGTCCTTTCATCAGAAGAACTGGGAAGGATAATAGAAGGGTTCAAGAGATACAAGGTAATTCATCCCTACTGTAAGAGATGTTTGGGGAGCAGAACAAGAACAGGCTGGCTTTTAAAGCCCCTGATATCTATACTGGCGCTAAAGACTCTGAAACCCTTCTTTTATTCTAAGATAAGGCTCTATTAACCAATCATGGTAATAAGGATTAAGTCTTACTTACAGCCTGGGATAAAGGCAGGACTTGATTTTAAAGACCTCTTCGTTCAGCCTGTTCCCAGCCTATGGTATAATTCTCCGTGGAAGATTTTTTACAATATCTTGTAAAGACCATCGGTTCACTGGGCTATCCCGGCATATTTATCCTTATGGCAATGGAAAGCACAGTGATCCCTCTTCCAAGTGAGCTCATTATGCCACCGGCAGGTTATCTTGCATCAAAAAATGAGATGAACATCTTTCTTGCTATTATCTCAGGTACACTGGGAAGCCTTGCAGGTGCCTATATAAATTATTCTGTTTCCTACTACCTTGGTCGGCCCTTTTTCCTGAAATATGGAAGATTCTTTCTTCTCGGTGAAAAGAAACTAAGGAAGATAGAGGATTTCTTCCTAAGGCATGGAGAGGTTTCTGTCTTTACAGGCAGACTCCTCCCTGTGGCAAGACATCTCATATCAATACCTGCTGGTCTTGCAGGAATGGCGCACCTTAAATTCTCCTTTTATACTATTCTTGGTGCAGGCCTATGGGTAAGTGTGCTCACTTATATAGGATATCTGATCGGAGAAAAGGAGGAGCTGATAAAGACATATTCATCCCGGGCAGGAACAGGGGCGATAATCCTTGCCCTTATTATAATCTTGATGTATGTAGTAATACAGAGAAGGAAGCATCCCTAATTTCGTGATCGTAATGGTGATGGGTAATGGGTGATGAGTGGCAACAGGTTGAAGGCTGCAGGATGCGTGATGAGTGATAGGTAACGGGTGATGAGTTTGCAGCCCCTCACTCATTACTGGTTACGGACCACGGGATTACGGGTTACGGATTACGGACTATGAAGCCTTACGCCTTTTCTATCTTTGAAGGCTGCCCTCTCCCTTTATTGCAATTCCATCGGCTTTTTTTTGAGTTGTAACCTTGTAGAGCCTCGATCATGAAATATGTTATCATTAAAACTTATGAAGGAGAGGCTTCAGAAGGTCCTTTCGGAGATGGGAATCGCCTCGAGGAGAAAGGCTGAGGAGATGATTATGGAGGGAAGGGTTACGGTTAATGGGGCAGTTGCTACGATAGGTATGAAGGCTGACCCTTTCGTTGATTATATAAAGGTCAATGGTAAACTCGTTGCTGGTCCTGGCCTCCGAACAACTAAAAGAGTATATTATATGTTTTATAAACCGAGGAATGTCGTTACCACACTCTTTGACCCCGAGGGAAGACCCACTGTAAAGGACTATTTGAAAGGTATTAAATACAGGGTCTTTCCTGTTGGAAGGCTTGATTTTGATTCAGAGGGGTTACTGCTCTTAACGAACGATGGTGACTTTGCAAATGCAATAATGCACCCCTCAAAGAAGATTCCAAAGACCTATCATGTCAAGGTTAAGGGTATCATTGAGGAAGAGGAGATGGAGAGGTTAAGAAAGGGGATTAGATTAGAAGACGGCATGACCATGCCAGCAGAGGTCAAAAGACTCAAGAAAGGGATCAACAATTCCTGGATAGAGATAACCATACACGAGGGCAGGAAGAGACAGGTGAGGAGGATGCTTGAAAAGGTTGGACATCCAGTAATCAGGCTTATAAGGGTGGGTGTGGGTCCCTTTAAGATCGGCAATCTAAGACCAGGAGAGATAAGGGAGATTAAGGAGGAGTTATGCTACGCGATAAAGGGTGCGGGGAGATAAGGGAATCAGACATAGGCTCTAATATGAGCCTCTCAGGATGGGTCTTCAGGAGAAGGGATCATGGCGGATTGATCTTTGTTGACCTCAGGGATAGAAGCGGTATAGTACAGATAGTCTTTAGTCCTGATGTATCCAGGGAAGCCCATGAACTTGCCCATGATTTAAGATCAGAATTTGTCATAAATGTATCAGGTGAGGTGAGAAAAAGACCGGCAGGCACAGAGAACCTGTCACTTCCAACAGGATTGTTAGAAGTATATGTGAACAGGCTTAACATACTTAATGAATCCTCTCCCCTGCCATTCCCCATGGAAGAAGCTGCAGAGGCCTCTGAGTCACTGCGACTTAAACACAGGTATCTCGACCTCAGAAGGCCTGAACTTCAGCAAAACCTCATAATAAGACACAGGGTTACAAAGTGCGTCAGGGATTATCTTGACAGGGAAGGATTTCTCGAGATAGAGACACCGATGCTTACAAAATCCACTCCTGAGGGAGCGAGGGACTACCTCGTTCCGAGCAGACTCAACCCTGGCCATTTTTATGCTTTACCGCAGTCTCCCCAGTTATTTAAACAGATACTGATGGTCTCGGGTTTAGACAGATATTTTCAGATCGTGAAGTGCTTCAGGGATGAGGACCTGAGGGCCGATAGACAACCTGAATTCACACAGATAGATCTTGAGATGTCTTTTGTGGATAGGGAAGATGTCATACGTATTACCGAGGGTATGATTAAAGAGGTCTTTAAAAATGTTACTGGCATTGATATTGAGACACCTTTTGAGAGACTCTCTTTCCAAGAAGCAATGGAGAGATTTGGTAATGATAAGCCTGACCTGAGGTTTGGCCTGGAACTCAAGGAGATGGGTGACCTTGCCCAGAAAGGGACTTTCAAGGTCTTTCTCGATGCCCTCAATTCTGGTGGCAGGGTTAAGGCTATCAATGGAAAGGGCATGGCAGGGCTATCAAGGAAAGAGATTGACATACTCACAGAGGAGGCTAAGACCTTTGGTGCTAAGGGGCTTGCCTGGATTAAAGTAAAAGATGGTTTCGATTCACCAATAGCAAAGTTCTTTCCAGACCAGATACTGAGGGATATGGCATCGAGACTCGAGGCAGAAGAAGGGGACATGATGCTCTTTGTTGCTGATAAAGAAAAGGTCGTCCATGATACCCTTAGCAGGCTGAGGATAGAACTCGGCAAAAGACTTAATCTTATAAAGGATGGGTTCAGGTTTCTGTGGATTGTTGATTATCCTCTTTTGGAATGGAGCGAGGAAGAGGGAAGGTTTCAGGCAATGCACCATCCCTTCACATCCCCCGTGGATGATGATATAGATAGACTTCTCTCGCTGAACATGTCTGCTCATGAACTTTTTACCACAGATCAATCACCCCTTTCCTCTATTAAGGCTAAGGCCTATGACATCGTCCTTAATGGATATGAGATAGGAGGCGGCAGCATAAGGATTCACAGAAGGGACGTGCAGAAAAGGATGTTCGAGATACTGAGGATATCCGAGGATGAGGCCAGGATAAAGTTTGGGTTTCTCCTCGATGCCCTTGAATATGGTGCACCACCTCACGGAGGTCTTGCACTCGGACTTGATAGGCTCGTAATGATCATGGTTGGTGCCCCCTCGATAAGGGATGTGATCGCCTTTCCAAAGACTCAGAAGGGTGTCTGTCTGATGAGTGGTGCACCCTCTCCTGTAGAACCGAAGCAATTGAGGGATCTGCATATAAGGATCGAAGAGTAGATTTGACTTTTAGTGACCGATTCTTTTAATCTGAATATATTTATGCAGGATTCAGCGCTTCAATTAATTCTTCAGGCAGGGTATGTTGTTAAGGGTGTTTTGCTCATACTCCTCTTCTTTTCTGTCTTTTCCTGGGCCATAATATTTTACAAGCACAGGTATTTGAAGGCAGCGGCAAGGGAATCGGACACGTTCCTTAGGGCCTACAGGACAGGTAGGGATATGAAGAATCTCTTTGCTGTTGCAAAGGGTCTCAAACTGAGCCCGATAGCAAATGTCTTTAAGGCTGTGTATCTTGAAGAGGGTCGCATAAATCGTGAAGAGGTGAGAAGATTACTGAGACGTTTCGAGGCCCTCGAGGCTGCAAAGCTTGAATCCTACCTGACATTCCTTGCCACGACAGGCTCCACCACACCCTTTATAGGTCTCTTTGGTACGGTCTGGGGGATAATGAATGCCTTCAGGGGGATAGGTGCTGCAGGCTCTGCCTCTCTGGCTGTTGTTGCCCCTGGCATAGCAGAGGCGCTCATAACTACTGCAGCAGGTCTTGCGGCAGCCATACCGGCCGTGGTTGCCTACAACTATTATCTCAGCAGGGCTCGCAGACAAATAATAGAAATGGAGGACTTTTCAGAAGAACTCCTCGACTTCTTCGCAAAGGGCATAGAATGAGGCTCGAAAGACGTAACAGATCTGCCATGTCAGAGATAAATGTTACACCCCTTGTGGATGTTATGCTTGTACTTCTCATTATTTTCATGGTTACAGCCCCCCTTATGCAACAGGGTATAGATGTTAACCTTCCAAAGGCAAAGGGTAAGGATCTTCCCCAGGAAGAAAGGGTAACAATAATAATAAAGAGGGACGGCAAGATATACATGAATGATAATCCGGTCACTATTACAGAAATGAAGAGAAAACTGGAGGTTATCAGCAAGTTAAATCCTGATGTCTTTCTAAAGGCTGATAAGGATGTTCCCTATGGACTTGTTGTTGAAGTTATGGGGGAGGTCAAGGAATCAGGCATTGAGAGATTAGGAATGGTAACGGAGCCTGCTATAAGGGTAAAATGATTAGTAACTCAAGGAGCCTTCGATTTTCTGGGGGCATCGATAATTCGCAAAAGCTTCTTATCCTAACAATTTTTTCGCTTATCCTTCATCTTCTTTTCCTTTCTATAGCCCTTTTTATTTCAAAAGAAAATGGTCATTATATTCAACCTTCTCCTTATGTTGTAAATCTCGTGAGTTCAGAATCTAAGTCGATTTCACCAGGCACAGGGAGCGAAAGCAAGCAGCCTTCGGATATAAAGAAAGAAATAGTTTCAAAAGACAACGCCATTGGTCGAGAATCAAAACCCATTATGAAGGGGGGAAAGGTTACTAAAAATGACTCAAAGAAAGACGAGGAATTAATATCAGAGAGGATCGAGGCAATTAAGGCTAAAAAAAAGGTTGAACAGATTGCAGGTCTGAGGAACATAATATCCCTTCAAGCAGGGGGTGGTGGAAAGAAAGGTGTTGCAAAGGGAATTGGAGGAAAAGGTAGCTCATCAACTGAGGACTATTACTCGAAGATAACCTCAGAGATATGGCAGCACTGGATATATCCTGATATGGGTAGTAGGGACATCGAGGCAATAATAGTAATAAAGATACTGAAGGATGGTTCTGTCCAGATAAAGGGTATTGAAAGGTCATCAGGTAATAGCCTCTTTGACAGGTCAGCAATAAGGGCTATAACAAAGGCATCTCCCTTAACACCACCTCCCTATGAGATGGAGATAGGTGTGAGGTTCTATCCATGATTCAGTGGAGTAAGAATCGCTGTTTTACTACCTTGCTTTTTTACTGCTTTGCTGTTCTGCTGTTTTGCTGCTCTGCTGCTCTTTCCTGGGCCAGGGTCTATATCGATATAACCTCACCGGCAATAAAGAAACTCCCTATAGCTATATCCGATTTTGAAGGGCCTTATGGAAAGGAGATTTCAGATATTATCAGGAATGACCTTGACTTCTCAGGTCTCTTTGACTGCCTCGACAGCAGGGCAATAATAGAAAAATCCTCCCACCCCTTTAATCAGAGGAACTGGTCTGTGCTCGGTGCAGAGATTGTGGTAAAAGGGATTTCGAGGAATGACAATGGTTTAGTGGTTTCGGTATCGGTTTATGATGTCACGGAGGTGAAGGAGATATTCAGAAAGGAATACAGGGCAGGTTCCAGCCTTATCAGACCATTAGCACACTCTATCTCGAATGACATCTATAAACAGTTCACAGGCCAGGATGGCATATTCAGGACGAGGATAGCCTATGTTATAAGGCATAAAGACCATGACAGTCTTAATATTATGGACTGGGATGGTTTCAGGAGCTTTGATTCGGGTGTTAAGGGTTCTATTATATTGACACCGCGGTGGTCAAGGGGCGGGAACTTTCTCCTTTATTCAGCAGAACGGAACAGAAAGTGGGATATATATCTTCTCGATCTTAAGAGGGCTTTAGAAAAAAAGGTCTTCTCGTCATCAGGTACGAATATGGCTGGTGATATAATATCTGAGAATGAGATCCTTCTATCCTCGACAAAAGATGGTAACCCTGATATTTTTTTGTATAATGTAACAGAGACAAGGCTTAAGAGGCTTACATCATTGCGGGGTATAGAGGTTTCGCCTGCTATCTCTCCTGATGGAAAAAGCATAGTTTTTGTCTCAAATAGAGATGGAACTCCACAATTATTTATGATGGACAGGGATGGTTATAATATAAGGAGATTGACCTTTCAGGGTTCTTATAATACCTCG
>JBKBUA010000016.1:0-8644 GCA_046290845.1 Thermodesulfovibrionales bacterium | reverse complement strand
TCGCCATCCTGGTCACCAAAGGGTGATAAGATCGTTTTTTCAGGCAGGGTTGCGGGTAAAAACCAGATATTTGTTATAAACTCGGATGGCTCAAACCTTACACAACTAACAGAATCAGGTAATAATGAAGACCCTTGCTTCTCACCCGATGGAAGGTATATAGTATTTACATCAGACAGGGATGGAGAAAAGGCGGTCTATATCATGAGGGCAAATGGGGAGGCACAGAGAAGGATAACGCCGAAAGGTATAAGGGCATCAAGCCCACGATGGGCGCCGAATTAATCATAAAAGGAGGTTTTTCAAGATGAAGAGAGTTCTGTTAGTATTGGTGGTCTTAGGACTGGTTGGATCTGGCTGTGCCCAGAAAAAGGTGGTTGCTCCCGAGGCAGAGCAGCCTCAGGCTGTGAGGCCCGGTATGGAAGAAAAAAAGGCAACAGAAACGACAAAACCTGCTGAGAGAATCAAAGAAGAGCAAATGGCAAAGGTTGAGTCAAAGGATATCCCTTCAATGGTTGAAGAGGTTTCAGGGATGTTCCAGGATATACACTTTGATTTTGATAAATATGATATAAGAGAAGACGCAAAACCTACATTAAAGGCCCTTGCTGACTATCTCATGAAGAATAATAATCACAAGGTTCTTATTGAGGGTCACTGTGACGAGAGGGGAACGAACGAGTATAACTTAGCCCTCGGTGATAAAAGGGCAAAGGCAGCAAAGGATTATCTCATATCCCTCGGTGTCCCGTCCGCAAGGATAGATACCATTAGTTATGGCGAGGAGAAGCCACTCTGCAGGGAGCAGAATGAGGACTGCTGGGCAAAGAACAGGAGAGATCACTTTATAATCGTGAAAGGGAAGAAGTAATATGAGAGCTATTGCTCTACTGTCCTACTGCTTTGTTCTTTTTCTCATCACTGGTTGTGTAACTACCTCTGATTTCGACTCCCTCAGAAACGATGTCAATTTTCTAAAGAGAGAGACCTTTGAACTGAGAAAAGAGACCTCTGATCTCAGAAAGGATATTAACAGTTTAAAGGAACAATCAACAGGTGTGGTTAAAGAGGAGAGTTTTAATGCCATAAGAGAGAGCCAGACCATGCTTCTTAGCAGAATCTCCGACCTCTCAAAGGACCTGCAGATATTGAGCGGAAGATTTGAGGAGAGTAAGTTCTTTATTGATAAGTCTTTTAAGGAATGGAACACAGAGAAAGAACTTATGAGGGGACAGATCAACAGTCTTGAGGCGAGATTGAAGGAGTTAAATGATAAGATAACGAAACTCTCGGAACAAAAACCCTTGCCAACTCAAGGGCCTGAGGAATCACAGAAGACTGAGAGACCATCTGAAGAAAAGAGGGAAGGAGAGCCTCTTAAGGCCTACGAACAGGCCTATGAACTTTACAAGGAAAAGAAATACAAGGAGGCAAGAGATAGATTTAACCACTTTCTGAAGGACTTCCCCAAAAGTGATCTTGCTGACAACGCCCAGTTCTGGATAGGGGAAACCTATTATGCCGAGAAGGACTTCGAAGGAGCAATCCTTGCCTATGAGAATGTAATAAAGAATTTCCCTCAGAGTGAAAAACTTCCCGGTGCAATGTTGAAGCAGGGGATGGCCTTTCTCGAACTGGGAGATAAGAAGACGGCAAAGGTGATATTTGAGAGGCTCATAGAGAAATTCCCTGATTCAAAGGAGGCAGAGGCAGCGAAGAAGAAAAAGACAGAACTACAAGGAACCATTAAAAAGAAAAGATAATGGTTCTACAAGCTTACAATGTAATGGAACTCAGGGATAAATATAATCGTCTTATAGATTACATGAGAATTTCAGTTACCGACAGGTGTAACCTGCGGTGCATATACTGTATGCCTGCTGATGGTGTAAGACCTGTAGAACATAAGGAGATTCTGACCTATGAAGAGATCGTGAGAATAGTAAGAGTTGCAGCGGGTCTTGGGGTTAGGAAGATAAGGATAACAGGTGGAGAGCCTTTAGCGAGAAAGGGGATTACCTTTCTTATCTCCTCAATAAGAAATATCGATGGGATCGAGGATATAAGCCTTACTACGAATGGAATACTTCTCGATGAATATGCTGAGGAGCTTGCTTCCGCAGGATTAAACAGGGTGAACGTGAGTCTCGATTCTCTCAGGCCCGATAGATATAGAGAGATAACGAGGGGAGGGGATATAAACAGGGTTCTCAGGGGAATAGAAAAGGCAGAAGAATCAGGGCTTCTTCCTGTAAAGATTAATATGGTTCCTATCAGGGGCTTTAATGACGATGAGATAGCTGACTTTGCCCGCATCACTCTCGAGAAGGCTTACCATATAAGGTTTATTGAGTTTATGCCAATAGGTGCAAAAGACCTCTGGAGTGACAGGAGGTATATTCCAACCGATGAGATAAGATCTATTGTTGAAGGGGTAGGTCCGCTCAGTCCTGTAAAGGTGAGAAGGATGGGGCCTGCCCGATACTTTAGGTTTGAGGGTGCCCCGGGTGTCATTGGATTTATAAGCGCCCTGACCCATCATTTCTGTGGTGACTGTAACAGGCTCAGGATAACCTCCGACGGAAAATTGAGACCCTGTCTTTTTTCAGAGACAGAGATTGACCTAAAACCAGCCCTCAGAAGTCTACCGTCTCCTGAATCAGAAAAGGAAATAGAAAGGCTACTCAGGCTTTCTATCGAGATAAAACCTGAGGGGCATAATATTGACAAAAGGACCGACCTCGACTCATTAAAGGCGATGGCGAAGATAGGGGGATAGAAAGGTTGGTGAGTTGATCTAACCATGGAGTTTACTCATCTCGATTCAGAAGGTAAGGCAAAGATGGTCGATGTCTCGGATAAGCCTCAGACTCAGAGAGAGGCTATTGCAAGGGGTTCTGTTTATGTGAAACCAGAGACAATAGCACTTATTAAGGAGAAGGCTATAAAAAAGGGGGATGTTATAACCGTTGCAAAGATTGCTGGTATCATGGCCGCAAAAAGGACAGCAGACCTCATACCCATGTGTCATCCACTTAATATAACTACCGTTAATTTAGAGATAACAATTAACGATGAGGAAAACAAACTTGATATAGAATCAAAGGTAAAGACCATAGGACAGACAGGGGTTGAGATGGAGGCCTTAACAGCCGTCTCTGTTGCTGCCCTGACGATCTACGATATGTGTAAGGCCGTTGATAAAGAGATGACCATATCAGATATAATGCTCATTGAAAAAAGGGGCGGTAAAAGCGGCGAGTTCAAACGAAGATTATCTGTTGATAAATCCTAATAAGTCCCTCATTTAAAGGGTTTCCCTTCAACTTTTCTGCATTTCCGGGTTATATGTAATTTCTAAAGTTTTCTTCAAAAGTTCCGATATAAAACAATATGAAGGCATTATTAGGAAATATAAGATCAAAGCTCCAGAATTTTGACGGCGAAGGGCAGGTTCAGCCAGATACATTTCATGCCGATGGCTATGAAGACGAGTTTTTAGGTTACGAGGCCTTTATAATTCGACCTGAAGATTCCTTAAACTCTTTGACCTGCGACCTTAATTTGTAATATGGCACAGGAAAATGTAAGAAGATTTATAAAAGAACTACAGGATCTTTCCACCATCCCTGCTATCCTCGGCAAACTCCTCTCAATAATTAAGGATGAAAATTCCTCCCCTCAGGACCTATACAGACTCATCTCCCATGATCAGGCCTTTGCAGAGAAAGTTGTGAGGGTTGCAAATTCTGCCCTTTTTGGCCATTCAGGACAGATAAAGGACATAAGACAGGCTATAATGTTTTTAGGTTATAACAGGATAAAGTCCATAGCCCTCGGTATGACCATAATGGATATCTTCCCGGCAAAGACCTTCAATATAAAGAATCTCTGGATTCACAGCTACGAAGTGGCCTTTCTTTCTGCTTCTATAAGCGAATTTGTCCCCATGACTTCACCGAGGGAGTGTTTTCTTGCAGGACTTTTACATGATATAGGAAGGGTAATATTCTATAAGCTTGATCAGAAAGGATTTCTCTCTTTAGGTTCAGGCGATGACCTGTTCGAAAGAGAGAAAGGGGTCTTTGACTGCACCCATGCAGAGGCAGGTTCATGGTTTGCTGAGGAGTCTGAGTTGCCTGAAGAGATAATTAAGGTTATCAAATTTCACCATAGTCCATCAATGACCGATGCATACAAGGATTCTGTCTCTATAGTATCGATAGGAGAGGCCCTTTCGAGGAGGTTCAGTCCGAGGATAGAGGATGACGGCATATGGACCGAGGAACACGATGCCATTCTTCTGGAGTTTTCCCTCAAAGATGGTGACCTTGCTGCCATAGGAGAGAGATTTTACGGAATAAAGGGAGAGATAGAGAGATTTTTTGAGTAGGGAGGTTTAAGCATGTGATATAATTTCTCATGGCAATTGAGCCAAAAAGGATACTGGTGATTGATGATGAAGCCGATATCGTGGATGTCGTCAGCGCCTATGCAAGGGAATTGGGATTTGAGGCAGATTCAGCCAGGTCAGGAGGAGAGGCGGTAGATAAGGCAAGAGATATTGATTACCATGCCATATTCTGTGATTACAGGATGCCGGGTCTGAATGGCCTTGCAATCTATAAATTGATAATCTCAAAGAAACTTGCTATTAAGGGAAGATTTATTATGACAACAGGGGCTCCCCTTGATAAGGAAGTAGAGGGTATATTGAGAAGGGAAGGGATACCCGTGCTGAGAAAACCCTTCAGGCTAAAGAGTATTAAAGAATTAATCTTTTCAGTGGAGGAAGGATGACACCCAGGGAGCTGATATTACAGGATTATGACATACCTGCTGTGCCGATGGTGGCTGTGAAGATTTTGAGACTCATTGATGATCCAAAGACGATGATTGATGACCTCCAGAGGGCGATAATGGCTGATCAGGGTCTTGCAACAAGGGTATTGAAGATGGCAAACTCAGCCTTTTATGGTGTTCGTCATAATGTTGACACTATCTCGGAGGCAATAGCTATAATGGGGTTCAATGCTATCAGAAATCTGACGCTCGCTGTTGCTACGAGGGAGGTTTATAAGAGATTTGGTCTTATTGAACAGAAACTTTGGGAGCATAGCCTTGGCGTTTCTATTGCCTCTGGGATTATAGCCTCGATAATCCCATCTGTGAAGAATGAAGAAGCTGTTGTGGCAGGACTTTTGCATGATGTTGGAAAGGTTATTATGAATAATGCTGAGCCTGAGAGGTTCGCTTTACTTACCCAAAGGGTATACGAGGAGAGGGCTACTTATAGTGAGATCGAGGAGGACATCTTTGGCTTTACCCATGCGCAGGCTGGTTACATTCTTGCTGAGAAATGGGGATTTCCTGAGGTGCTTTGCGATGTCATCAGGTATCATCATGAATGCTACAGGGGTTCGCAAGATGATGACCCTTATACCAGGATGCTCTGTGGTACCGTCGCAATGGCTGACGCAATCTGTGTTAGGCTTGGTGTAGGGTACAGGGGGCCGATGGCTGACCTCAATTTACACATCGAGGAACTTGGTAAGATGCTCGACATAAATGAGGATAGAAGAGAGGAGATAATCAGAAAATTTAAGTTGACTTATGTAGAAGAAAAGATGTCATATCAGATTTAAAATGCCTGTTGAGCCTTTAGAGAAGATCACTATAATCCCTGTAATCAGGAGAGAGGAAAGGGTATCCCTTAACCAGAAAAAGAGGCAAAAGCAGCAACAGCAGAAAAAGGAAGAAGACAAGGGGAAAAAGGTTGATATAAGGGTTTGAAAGGATGATTAAGGGTATCTTTAAAAGACGTAAGGATTTGCTTAGAGGTCGGGAACTCGTAACTGTTGAACTTGCCGAGGCCAGAGAGATTGCCGATATTATATTGAAAAAGATAGAGAAAAAGATCGAGGCTCTTAAGGCTATCGAATCCTCTGTTGATGAGAAGATATTGACACTTCAACGGCTTATTGACAAGATAGAGATATTGAAGACTGACGCTCTTCCAAATGACAGGGAGAGGGAGGTCATTAAACTCCGCAGCAGGGGTTTTAAAAATGACGAAATATCAGAGATTCTTGACATCCCTGCCGGCGAGGTTGATTTGATTCTTAACCTCCAGTGTATTGACGAGATCCCGAACCGACAAAACCTTTGCTGAAGAAATTTCCTGCCCTGGAAAAATTTTCCTGGTTCTGCCTTTGATTTGGTGGAGCCTTTCACCTATCAACCCTAACCAATAACCCATTTACCCCTTCATTTATCACTGGCATCCTATTTGCTTAAATTAAGGCATGTATCGTGGGATTTACATAGCTCTTTCGGGTGCTATCCTGAAAGAAACTCAGATGGAAAGTATTACTCGGAATCTTTCAAACAGCAACACTGCAGGCTACAAAAGGGAGAAATCATCCTTCAGGGACTTCATAGTATCAGAAGAAAGGGGAAGGATAATGACATCGCCATCTGCTACAAGGATTGATTTCTCGGAGGGGCAGCTAATAAGGACTGGTAATCCCCTCGACATTGCAATTAATGGCAATGGCTTTATATCCCTTGCTGGAAATCGTTACACGAGGAGGGGAGATCTTAAAAGGGACAGAGATGGTTTTTTGACGACCGAAGGTGGAATCAGGGTTCTTGGCAAAAGAGGACCAATAAGGTTGCCTGAAGGAAAGGTTGAAATTGACAGAACTGGCAATGTCTATGTTAATGGAGTTGTGATAGACACATTAAAGATAATTGACTTCTCAAAAAAGGATGATATGGTTAGAATCGGTGATTCTGTCTTTTACACTGAAGAGGCAGGTAAGGAGACAAAGGCTGAGGTTATGCAAGGTTATATTGAAGGGTCAAATGTGAGTGTTATTGATGAAATGGTCAGGATGATAACAACACTCAGGGAGTTTGAGTCTTATCAAAAGATTATTCATGCCTTTGATGAGGCAACCTCAAAGCTCTCGAACGAGATAGCAAAGATTTAGGAGGTAGGATATGCTAAGGTCATTGTTTATCGCAGCAACAGGCATGGAGGCACAGAAGCTGAACATAGACGTTATATCGAACAATCTCGCTAATGTTAATACAACAGGGTTCAAGAGAAGTAGGGCAGACTTCCAGGAACTTATATACCAGAACCTCAGGAATCCAGGGGCCACTTCAGCAGAGGGTTCGCAGGTTCCTTCAGGCATTCAGGTCGGTCTCGGTGTCAAACCCGTGGCTGTTCAGAAGATCTTTGAGCAGGGAGATTTTGTAAAGACAGGCAATGCCCTCGATCTCGTGATAGAGGGAGATGGTTTCTTTCAGATACTGATGCCCGATGGCACCGTGGCCTATACAAGGGCAGGGGCCTTCAAGCTCGACAGTGAGGGAAGGATCGTCAATTCCGATGGTTATCCCCTTGAGCCTGGCATAACCGTGCCTGCCGATACCATAAATATAACTGTTGGTGCAGACGGTAAGGTTTCTGTACTTCAGGCAGGCAGTTCCACCCCTGTTGAGATAGGGCAGATTGAGCTTGCAAGGTTTATAAATCCAGGAGGTCTTAGAGCTATTGGAAAGAATCTTTATCTTCCTACAGCATCCTCTGGAGAAGCGGTAACAGCAAATCCTGGTAATGAAGGTCTCGGAACGATTGCACAGGGATTTGTTGAGATGAGTAATGTCAACATCGTTGAGGAGATGGTGAACATGATAGTAAGCCAGAGGGCCTATGAGATTAATTCAAAGGCTGTCCAGGCCTCTGACGATATGCTCCAGATCGCAAATAACTTAAGGAGATAATATGACATTAGATAGAAGACAGAAGTCATAAGGGAGAGCAGATGGTCAGACAGACATACAGCAGATGGCTATTCAACAGAGGACGGATTCTGTCTTATGCCGTCTTTTTTGTCTTGTTTGTCTTCTCTTATGTAACCGTTGTTTGGGCAGGGAACATAGAAGAGACCATAAAGTCCTATCTAAAGGAACATTATCCCTGGGCTGAGATAGAGATAAAGGATCTTTCTTTTGATGGTAACATTCCTCAAGGAGAGATCAGGCGAATCTATATAGACAAGAGGCCGCCTGGGAGATCTCTATTTACTATCCAGTATGCAAATGGTGAAAAACTCCTTGTTACAGCAAATATAAAGGCCTTTGACTGGGTTGTTATGAGCAGGAGGTCCCAGGGCAGAGGCTATGTGTTAAGCGAAGATGACCTCTACAGGGCACTCATGGATATAACGAAGATACCGAGAGGCGCTATAAAGGAGATTGATGAAGCCACTGGTAAGGCACTCAGACGCTCTATCATTAGTAATTTACCATTGACGAGAGAGATGCTCGCAGAGGGAACGGTGGTAAAAAAGGGAAGCAAGGTCATGATCATTGCTGAATCCCCATCCTTTGTTATAACAACCACGGGTGAACTCAGGGAAAACGGTTATGTCGGCTCACCTGCCAGGGCGCTTAATCTGGCATCGAGGAAAACAGTGAAGGGCATCCTTATTGATGAAAATACATTGAAGGTGGAGTTTTGATGAATAGGTCAGATGTCAGAGGTCAGGGAACTGAAATTAAAGGGATCTTTTCTATCTTCTGTTTTTTATCGTCTGTCTTCTGCCTTCTCTTTTCTTCCTGCGCAACTACT
>JBKBUA010000167.1:0-3258 GCA_046290845.1 Thermodesulfovibrionales bacterium | reverse complement strand
AAACCATCCTTTGACCCGAATCTATTTGCAAAGGGGATCTCACAGAGACAATGGGAGGACTTCATAAATAATCCAAAAAATCCCCTTCTGAACAGGGCGCTACAGAGTCAGTATCCACCAGGCTCTACATTCAAGATAGTCACCGCCCTGGCAGGGCTTGAAGAGGGGGTTATCGATTCAGGTACAAAGGTTACATGCAATGGAGGCCTTTCCTACGGAAGATGGCACTTTGGCTGCTGGCAGAAAAAAGGTCACGGGACACTTTCCCTTCACAGGGCCATTGTGGAGTCCTGCGATGTATATTTTTATGAGGTTGGCAGGAGACTTGGAATTGATAAGATTGCCTCTTATGCCCGTGAACTCGGTCTCGGAAATGACAGTGGCATCAGACTCGTGAAGGAGCGTAAAGGTGTGATTCCTGATACAAAGTGGAAACAGGAGAAGAAAGGTCAACCCTGGTATCTTGGTGAGACCTTCAATGCCTCAATAGGTCAGGGATATGTTGCGGTCACACCATTTCAGATGGCGGAGTTAACAAGCACTGTATCCAATGGCGGTCACATTTATGCACCTTCCCTTCTAATGCTGAAAGAAAGACCCCAGATGACAAAGAAACTGAATATACACTCTGAAAATATAAACGAGATAAAGAAGGGGTTGTTCGGTGTTGTTAATGAACCAAGCGGAACAGGCTGGCTCGCTAAATCTTATTCTGTAGAGATATGCGGAAAGACAGGAACTGCTCAGGTCATAGGTATGAGGAAGGATTCAAAATACCTAAGTGAACTTCACAGGGATCATGCCTGGTTCGTTGCCTTTGCACCCTGTGATAAGCCAGAGATCGCCATGTCGGTCATGGTTGAACACGGAGGACATGGAGGGGCAGCAGCTGCACCAATAGCCCGAAGGGCGATCGAGGCATACATGAAGTCTCTCGCTGATAGGAACAATAAAAAGGAAGAACAGAAGGTTGAAGGATTATGAAGATAGACAGAAGGATAATAAAGAATTTTGACTGGATTACCCTGACGATTGTCATTATCCTCTCAATTGCCGGGATACTTACTATTTACAGTGCGACAAGATCTCCTATCACGAATGAGACACCGGGTTTCTATATGAAGCAGATCTATTGGCTTGCAATAAGTATAATAGCACTTATTGCAATAACAGGTTTTGATTACAACTGGCTGAGAAGATTTTCCTATCCTGTTTATGGCATAGGCATCATCCTGTTGTTAATAGTACTGATTATTGGGAAAACAGGGATGGGCGCCCAGAGGTGGCTCAACCTCGGCTTTTTATCCTTTCAACCCTCTGAGGTCTTCAAGGTCTTTCTTGTCTTAGCCCTTTCGAGATACCTCGAGGAGATTAATACACAATTAAACATGATAGCACTCCTGCGGGTCTTATTTACACTCATTGTTCTGCCCTTTTTCCTCATCTTCAAGCAGCCCGACCTCGGCACATCTGTAATTATACTCGCCGTTTTTCTGACACTCGTTGCAATGAAGGGGCTCGAGAAAAAGGCGGCAACACTAATAGTAATCATCGGAATAGTATCTATCCCTTTTTTGGGCAGCATCATGTGGGAAAACCTCAAGGTCTATCAGAAAAACAGGATAGTGGCCTTTATGGAGCCTGAGGTTGACCCATCAGGGATTGGTTATCACATAAACCAGTCAAAGATAGCAATTGGTTCAGGAAAGCTCTTAGGTAAGGGTTATTTGAAAGGAACCCAGGGGCCTTTCAGATTTCTACCGGAAAAACATACTGATTTCATCTATGCTGTTCTGGCTGAGGAGTGGGGCTTCGTTGGCAGTTTATTTATCCTCTTCTTATACTTTGCCCTCATACTAAGGGGGCTCGACACTGCCCGAAAGGCAAAGGATGAGTTTGGAAGGCTCATAGCAATCGGAATAACAACCATATTCGGCATTCACTTCTTTATAAATATAGGAATGACAATGGGTATTATGCCTGTTGTCGGGATTCCTCTACCTTTCATGAGTTACGGTGGGACCGCCCTGCTCACGAACTTTATTGCCGCTGGCATACTCATTAATGTCAGGGCAAGGAGGTTTGAGATATTTTATTGAAACAAAATTTTCTGTTATAATATTTTTCTCCAGGCGGTGTAGCTCAGTTGGTCAGAGCATGCGGCTCATATCCGCAGTGTCCGGGGTTCAAATCCCTGCACCGCCACTTTGATTTTTCATGCTCATTCCCAAAAAGATAGAACCAGAATTACAGGGTCTTCAGGAAAAGCTGGAAGAAAAACTCGGCAAGAACCTGATATGCCTTATCCTTTATGGCTCATGGGCAAAAGGAACAGCGAGAGATGATTCTGATATAGATATGCTTGTTGTTCTGGATAAACTCGATGATGATGTCAGAAGGACAATAAACGAGGTAGAGAAAGAGATAGAAACAGAAATTGAGCCATGGAGAAGCATAACCCTCGTGCCTGCCATTGTTGAGGAATTCAAACTTGAAAAGATTCCTCTATTTACAGTCATTAAGAGAGAAGGTCTGATACTTCATGGCAACATAGACCTGACGATCAATCCTGAGATGCCTCATATAAAGTATGCCGAATACTTCGAAAAGTCCAGGGAATTTGAATCGAGGAAGGTAGAGATGGCTGAAGAGATACTGAGGGACCATCCTGATTTTGATGTAACAGACCTGTGTTTCATTGCCTCAAAGCATGCCATACAGATGGCCCTTGCCATGAAGGGTAGAGGTTATTCGAGTAAGGTTTCGGTGCTTTTGCCATTAGCGGGGAAGTATATTGACGAAGGTACAGCAGAGAGATTCAAGAGGCTCTTTGACCTATATGTAAAATCTGAGTATAGGACGGAATCATTGACAGCAGAGGAAGCAAAAGCCTGCATAGAGCACGCGAAGGAGATATTAAAGGTTTGCTACTCAATCCCTTCTAAATGAGGTCAGTTAAGGCGGAAGTCCCGCCTTGGCGGGATGAAGGCTGAAGTTTTGATTTTTGAAGAGACTATAAAAGCCTTCCAATTTCATCAATCAAAGGTTGAACCTCCTCGAAATACGATTTATCAATGTTGTATTTTCTTTTTTGCGCGCTTAAGTTTTTCAATTTCTTTCAGGTACTTTTTATCTACATTAAAATCGTTGCCTCATTTAAGAAATCTAAACGAAAGATAATACTGAAAATTGCCATTAGAACTGTATAAAGAAACGATGGGCAGCCTTCAAAGTCTTTACAAATGCGACATGATTTGT
>JBKBUA010000166.1:0-3308 GCA_046290845.1 Thermodesulfovibrionales bacterium | reverse complement strand
CCTTTAAGAATAAAATCCTTTAAATAGGAGGCAATACAGATGTTTAAAAACATGTCTTTGAGAAAAAGGTTTACAACAATCATGATTATTATTTATGCTATTTCCTTGCCATTGATTATTGGTGCAAGTTATCTTGTCCTCCGTGAGAATGCAAAGAAACAGATACTTGAAGAGTCTAACCTTATGCTTGCAGCAATGGAAGGCGCCCGCGGGTATACTGCTGAAGTCCTCAGACCAGCCCTTCAAAAAGTCTTACCTGATAAATTTATTATTGAAGGGATGTCTGCAACTAAGGTCGCCTACGGAATACAGGAGAGGGTCAGGAAGAAACTTCCAAGATACAGTTTTAAGGAAGCGACCGAAAGCCCTCTTAATCCTGTAAATAAAGCTGATGCCTTTGAACTTGGAAAGATAAATGAATTCAGGAGAGGTATTTTTAAAGATGAATGGAGGGGGTATAAAAAATCATCGGAAGGTGAATACTATGTAATTATGAGACCTGTTAAGGTTAAGCCAGATTGTCTAAGATGTCACGGAGACCCCGCATTTGCCCCACCAGAGCAAAGGGAGAGATACGGTGATACCGAAGAGGGTTATAACTGGAAGATTGATGATATAGTTACAGTAAATACAGTTTATGTCCCCACAGAAGAGGCTAAGAAATCTGCTATAAGGGCATTACTAACATTCGCTGGTATTTATAGTGGAATCTTCTTAATTATAATTATTGTGATTGACCGAATTATCATCTCCAATATTATAAAGCCTCTGGAGCATTTTGTTGCTACTGCAACTGAGGTAAGCCGTGGGAATCTTGGCAAACAGTTTAAGGTAAAGACAAATGATGAGATGAAACTCCTTGCTGATGCCTTTGAGAGAATGAAGATGAGCCTTATGAAGGCAATGGATATCCTGAAGAAGAAATAAACTATGTCAAGAGGTAATGTAGTTGTTATTGATGACAGTGCAACTGTAAGAAAACTTGCAGAGGTTGTACTCAAGGAAAATGGCTATAATGTTTATACTGCTGAGGACGGAGAGAAAGGCCTTGATATTGCCCAGAAGGTCTCTCCATCACTTATACTGGTAGACTTTGTAATGCCGAGGATGAATGGCTATCAGTTCTGTAAACTCGCAAGAAAAAACCCATTACTCAAAGATGTGCCGATTATACTCATTACAGCCAAGGGCGAGGCTGTAGGTGAGAAGTTTACAGAGGAATTTGGTGTGATTGATTATTTTATAAAACCCTTTCAACCAGAGGAACTTGTAGAGAAGGTAAATTCTATTTTGGGATCTGAGAAGGAGATCGAAGGCGTTGCAGAGGTCGTTGAAGAGAGAGGGGTACTCGCGGAAAGAACAATTGAAGAGACAATTGACAGACTCCTGAGCCAGTATCTCTATAAAGAGTTTCCTGTATTGATTCAGAGTACCATCTCAGATATCCTCAAACATTCGGGTGTTGTAAAAACATCAAACATTGTGCTTAGTGGAAACATTTCTGATTTCGGCCTTCCAGACCTTTTACAGCTTTTTGACAGCACAAAGGTTACGGGAAAGCTATCTCTCTATTCACCTCTTATGACAGCAGAAATATACTTTGATAATGGAAATATCTACTATGGTTCAACGAGTAAACAGGGCAAGAACCTTCTTTCAGGTGAGATTATAGAAAAAAAGAGGGTATCAAAGGATGCCTTTTACAGGGCATACAGGACCGCAAAGAAATCAGGGATTCCATTACTCAGGGCCTTTGTAGAAGAGAATATCTTGACAGAAAATGAAATTATGAAGCTGATCGAGGAGAGAACGAGGGATGCAGTGTATTCTTCAATGGAGCTTGATGCTGGCACATTCTTTTTTGAGAAGATGCCGATACCCGATTATCTTGCAGATATAAAAGTAAGGCTTCCAGTATCTCACCTTATTTTTGAGGGAGCAAGGAGGATGGACGAGAGAAAGTATGCTGCAGAGATGTTTCAGGAATCTGACATGGTATTGATAAGACTCATGACAGATGTTGCAATGGAGGATATAAACCTTGACGATAAAGAATTGAAACTTTTTTCTCTTATTGACGGGAAAAGGACTCTTAATGATATAATTAAAATAAGTGGTATGGATGAGAATGAGGTCAAGCGAATAATCTATATCCTTACAAGGGTAGGTATCGTTAAAAGAAAGACAAGATAAGGGGGCATAAATGTCAAGGATTTTAATAGCAGATGACAGTCCTACAGATATACAATTTATAAAATCTGTCCTATCACAAACAGGTCATGAGCTTGTGGTTGCAACTGATGGTGAAGAGGCAGAAAGACTGGTAAGGACCGAACCGTTTGACCTTATTATTCTTGATGTTGTCATGCCGAAGAAGAATGGTTTTCAGCTATGCAGAGACATAAAGCGTGACGAAAAACTGAAGAATATCCCTGTGATACTTCTTACTTCAAAAGACCAGCCAAGTGACAAACTCTGGGGTACAAAGCAGGGTGCAGATGAGTATCTTACAAAACCCTGTGAACCTCTTGAACTTCTCCTTACAGTGAAAAGACATCTCGGTGGATGAGAAATTAAAGACAGAAGATTTTTCCGGTGAAGATATTGCAAGCCCCTCTTACTGTTTCTTCAAAAGAGGGGAGAAGAATTATTATATTTCTGTTGAGTGTCTGAGAGAGGTCGTTGAGTTCAATGAGATCTTTCCAGTGCCTCTTGCACCTGATTATGTAAAAGGTGCAATTCCCTTAAGAGGTGTTGTGATCCCTGTAATAGACATGCTAAAGATAGAAAACAGGCCTGGTAGTTCAACAGAGGAATCAGGAACGATCATAATCTTCGAGGTTGAGAAAGAACGGATTGGATTCCTCGCAGATGGCTTGCCTGGTTTTAGCCAGAATATAGAAGATTTACCCGAGAGTAGTTTTATTGATATAAATAAATTCTTCGAAACCTATATGATTAAGGAGACCTCCGATGTCGTATGACGCCTCTGGACTCCTTGAATTCTTTCTTCAGGAAGCGGAGGAGCACATCCATAACCTTGAAGAGGGGATATCCAATCTTGAGCAAATTGTTGATGCCTCAACTGTAGAGTCCCTTTTTAGATCTGCCCATACACTTAAAGGAGCAGCTGCACTTGTTAAACTCAATGCCATAAGTAGGATTGCCCACAGAATGGAGGATATCCTCGAGGAATTAAAAGCTGGGCAAAGAAATACAGATAACCATATAAAGCAACTTCTTCTCTATGGTCTCGATGCTATTAAGGATGAGATAAGAAAGGTATCCAATGGTGAGAATGAGACACC
>JBKBUA010000165.1:0-3345 GCA_046290845.1 Thermodesulfovibrionales bacterium | reverse complement strand
GACGTGGCAATGACACTTACGAAGTGGCAATACGAACTCAGAATGGGGGGATGGCAATGACATGGGTAAGTCATATAATCGTTGGCACACTACATCGGGAAAGCTATTAGACTATGGATACACCTTAACAGCCTTTGGTAGCGTGCTGCCTGATTTGATTGAGTATGTGATACCTTCAAGGCATCGTGGTATATCCCATAGCCTCATTCTGTGGCTCATACTCTCAATTGCCTGCTGGTTAACGAGTCTTAGAGAGGCCCAGGCAGTGGCTATTGGAGTTATGATAGGCCATCTACTTATGTGAGGCAACTGGCCAGAGTTCTTATCTCCTTACCCTTATCACACCCTCTGTCTGGACAATTTTCTGCATGAGGCCTGAAAGTTGGCCCCTGTCCTTGACCTCGAGATTGAGGGTAATATGAGCCTTTTTATCTGATGTTGAACTGGCATGCAAATGGCTTATATTCACATTTGCTGAGGAGATGAGAGAACTCAAGGCAGCAATGATACCAGGTCTGTCAACCGTTTCAACTAACAGTCTTGCCGTTACAGTCGATTCATTTTCAGGTCTCCATTCGACCTCAATAAGTCTTTCTGCATCGACTGCAAGACTTTCTAAATTAGGGCAGTCTCTTCTGTGAATCGTTACGCCTCTCCCCCTGGTCACGAAACCAACAAGGTTGTCTCCAGGTACGGGATAACAACATCTTGCTGTATGGTAAAGGATGCGATCAATGCCTTTAATGCTTATGCCCTTGGCCTCTTTTTGAGGTTTGCTTACCTTTTCAATTACCTCCTCAGGGGTTTTCCCCGGTATCAGTCTGTTTACAACTTGATGAGGCGATACCTTTCCATAGCCAATCGATACGAGAAGGTCTTCAAAGGACTGAATGCTGAAACCCTTTGCAAGGGCATTCAGTTCCTCGGTTTTATAGGCTGCCAATCTGATGCTGTGTCTCTTCATCTCTGTTTCGAGGAGTTTTGTACCCAACTCGATACTCTGTTTTCTTTCCTCTGTCTTTATCCATTGCTTTATCCTGCTCTTTGCCCTCTGGGTTACAACGAATTTCAGCCAGTCTCTGCTCGGACCATGGGTTGGAGAGGTTATGATTTCAACTGTATCACCATTCCTGAGCTGATACCTGAGAGGCACTATCCTGCCATCTACCTTTGCTCCTATGCATCTGTGACCTATCTGGGTATGGA
Source organism: Thermodesulfovibrionales bacterium (assembly GCA_046290845.1). Classification (GTDB taxonomy): domain Bacteria; phylum Nitrospirota; class Thermodesulfovibrionia; order Thermodesulfovibrionales; family UBA9159; genus JBBIPQ01. The sequence goes on along the minus strand of JBKBUA010000165.1, from coordinate 2,139 downwards.
TACTATAAGCAAAATCAATAGGAGTTGCACCAGCAGGAAGTTCCTTAATCTCTCCCTTTGGTGTGAAGACATAGACAACATCAGGGACAACCTCTCCCTTTACAGCCTCAAGAAATTCCCTTGCATCCTTGAGCTCTTTCTGTGACTGGATTAATTTCCTGAGCCAGGCTATATATCTGCTGTCTTTTTCCTCAATATAACCCTTCTCTTTATACTTCCAGTGGGAAGCGATTCCTTCTTCAGCAACCTTATGCATCTCCTCTGTCCTTATCTGAAATTCAATCCTCTCACCCCTTGGTCCTACAACAGTTGTATGGAGGGACTGATACATATTGCTCTTGGGCATGGCAATATAATCCTTGAACCTCCCTGGTATAGGTGTCCAGAGAGAATGGATAAGTCCCATTATTGTGTAACAGTTTGCCTTTGTATCTGTGATAATCCTAAGACCGAGGACATCATGAACCTGATCAAAGGTTATCCCCTGCCTCTGCATCTTCTGGTATATGCCATAGAGGTGTTTGACCCGCCCCGAGACACTGCCTCTCAATCCTTCTTCTTTTAGCTTCTCCTCTATTATCCTTGCCACTTCCTTAAGATAACCTTCCTGTTCCTCTTTCCTCTTTGCAACCTTTTTCCTCAGGTCGTCATAGAGTTCGGGCATAAGAAATTTAAAGCTCAGATCCTCAAGTTCTATCCTCAACCAGCCCATACCGAGTCTGTTTGCGAGGGGTGCGTAAATCTCTAAGGTCTCAGAGGCTATCCTGTGCTGTTTGTTCTCAGGCAGGTATTGAAGGGTCCTCATGTTGTGAAGCCTGTCAGCGAATTTAATGATTATTACCCTCAGGTCCTCTGACATGGCCAGAAGCATCTTTCTAAAGTTTTCTGCCTGGGCCTCTTCCTTTGTCTTGAACTCGATCTTGCTCAATTTCGTGAGGGCATCTACGAGGAAGGCTATCTCGCCCCCGAACATATCCCTTATATCATGTGCAGTTGTTTCTGTATCCTCTATAGTGTCATGGAGAAGTCCAGCAGCAATCGTGGGTATATCCATCCTCATATCAGCGAGTATATCCGCAACTGATAAGGGATGTCCTATATAGGGCGTGCCTTCAATCCTCAGTTGTGAGCAATGTGCTTCCCTTGAGAATATATAGGCCTTTTTCAGAAGCTCTACATCAGCTTCAGGATTGTATGACAGAACCTTTTTGATCAACGAATCTATAGTTACGGTGCCTTCCTCCATAATTATATTATACAACTTTGCAAATTTTCCCTGACAGGTGATATTATAAATACCCATGAGCGACAGCGAACTTTACAGACTTGGTATTGAGGATTTATCAGGTCTCCTGAAAGGAAGAGAGGTCTCTGTAGCAGAGGTTGTCGAATCTCTCTTTGAAAGGATAGAGCGGATTGAGCCGGAGATAAAGGCCTATATCACATTAAACCATGAAAGGGCCATTGAAAAAGCCCAAGAGTGCCAGGGACTAATCAATAGGGGTGAAAATCTTCCCCTCCTTGGAATACCTGTAGCGATAAAGGATAATATATCTACAGAAGGGGTCAGGACCACCTGTGCTTCCAAGATACTTTACAATTATGTCCCACCCTATGAGAGCACTGTAACCACGAGACTTGCTCAAAATGGATACATATTAATCGGCAAGACAAATCTTGACGAGTTTGCAATGGGATCTTCAACTGAGAATTCAGCCTTCTTTGTTACGAAGAATCCCTGGGACAAAGAGAGGATACCTGGCGGAAGCAGTGGAGGTTCTGCTGCTGCTGTGGCAGCAGATGAGTGCATTGCTGCCCTCGGCTCCGATACAGGAGGGTCAATAAGGCAGCCTGCTGCCCTCTGTGGTGTCGTTGGACTGAAACCAACCTATGGAAGGGTTTCAAGATATGGCCTTGTTGCCTTTGCATCATCCCTCGACCAGATAGGTCCTATAACAAAGAATGTAAGGGATGCAGCAATATTAATGAATATAATCTCAGGTCTTGATGCGAATGATTCTACCTCGGCTCCCTTAGATGTTCCTGATTTTACGGCCTCAATTGGAAGGGATATAAAGGGTATAAAGATAGGTATACCAAAGGAATACTTTATCGAGGGAATGGATAAAGAGGTAGAGG
>JBKBUA010000164.1:0-3414 GCA_046290845.1 Thermodesulfovibrionales bacterium | reverse complement strand
TTTTCAGTATGTCCTCCATTATAGACCTTGACCTTATCCCTCCAACGAGTATCACAGGTATATTAAGGTTTCTCTTAAAGAGCCTTGCTGAATCCCTGAAATAGGCCTCATCCCTGGGTTTCAATATATCGAGCCTTGCTGTCTTTTTGCCTGCCTCGTACATACCACCGCTTACCTCAATCGCATCAATACCAAGGGCTTCAAGTCTCTTCGCAACCCTCGAAGCCTCATCAGGTTTCAGACCGCCATCGAGACAGTCATCGGCATTCATCTTTATTATAACAGGATAATCCTCCCCCCCTTCCTTCCTGATCGCCTTATAGACCTCCTCGACAAAATGAAACCTCCTCTCCTCATCACCTCCCCAGTAGTCATCCCTCCTGTTTGTATGGGGTGAAATAAACTCACTCACGAGATAACCATGGGCACCATGGATCTGAACCCCGTCAAAACCTGCAAGTCTCGCCCTTCGAGCAGCATCAGCAAAGGCATCTATAATGCTCCATATCTCTGCATCCGACATCTCCCTCGGCATTACCTCTGTTGAAGGGTCATAGACTGCTGATGGAGCCATGGGCATCTGCCCTCCAAGCAGTATCGGAAGGGACTGCCTTCCACCGTGAACGAGTTGCAAAAATATGATTCCATCCAGTTCATGAACAGCCTTAGTGAGCCTCTCAAACCCTTTAATATATCTGTCGCTGTGGATACAGAGCATCTGGGTAATGGTCCTTCCCGAGGGATGAACAAGGGCATTACCAGTAATGATTAACCCCACACCTCCCTTAGCCAGTGTTTCATAAAGCCCTATAATCGAATCAGTGACAAAACCGTCATCATCAGCCCTCTTCTCATATGTGGCTGAACGGACTATACGGTTCTTGAGCCTTATACCTGCCAAATTAAATGGTTCAAAAAGCATTCAGTCCCTCCATCCTTCTTTTCGATATTCATGCAAGTGAGATTAAAGAGTTTCAAGATCCTGATTTTTAAAAGATAAGGTTTTATGGAGCCTCCTGACCGTTTTGTTTTTGGACATCTAAAATCTTTTTTAAATCATCAATAAACTTATCAAACATCTTTACTTTATCACTTTCTTCAATCTGCATCTCACTCATTACATAGCTTCCATCAGTATCGACTTCAACAATCGCCCTCCCTTTTTTAGCTGGATTTTTAGTGCTTAGAGTTCCATCCTCATCAGGGGTCACGAAGAATACTTTTATATGTTTGGTTACATCATCATTCAAAAGTTTAATCTTCCAGTATCCTGTTTGTGCAATTCTCTCTCTCAAAGTAACCTTACTAGAAACTACGGCTATAATCTTCTGTGACATCGGCTCATAAATTATCATATCTACATCGGGAAGATGTGAGCCAAACTCTCCATAATCAATAAGAAGGTTTCTCTTTATAATATTGAGTTCTCTGGAAAGGTTACTACTATTAGTTCTTTCTAAGATATTACCTTCAACAATCCTTAAGCCGAGTCTTTCAACTTCATCTTTTAATATATGAATAACAAGCTTTTCAAGATTTTTACCTTTAAAAGCGCGCCAAGACTGTTCGTGGTCAGGCGTTTTACCTTTTGCCCTTGCCTTTTCTGCAGTATCGCTTCTCAAAAAATATTCTTTGTGAATAACTTTTGCCTCCCTTAACAACTGAGAAATATACTTGTAAGTGTTTGTACCATATATAGCTTTTTTTTGATTGTAAAGGTGTAATAAATCATTAAAAGTCATTCTTTTCCTTTCTCTCTTGCTATCGCTTTTTTTCATAAAGCGGTTTTTATTTTCTTGAATATTGTGTCCAGTTAATTTTTCTTATGATCTGATTTTCTAAAGCTTTGACTGGCTTTCTCATTAAAAATAGATATTTAAATCCTCTTAGATAAAAGTTAAATCTAATAGCCCTGTTATACCAGATACCTGTATTTGAGGTCTGTCCTCGTCTTGCTACACAAACTATATCTACAGTCTCAAAGTATTTGCATAGTCTCTCATAAACCTTAAACCCTACAGGGGTGAATCTCTTTTTAACCCATTGGTCACCAATTAACCATCCTAAAACTTTGCCTGGTTTTAATATGCGATGGCATTCCTTCATCACTTTTTCCAGTTCGTCATAAAATCTCTCATCCTCAGAAGAAATGTTTCCTATATTGTCTGGATGGTCATTATATTTTATGTTATCTCCGTAGGGAGAGTCTATAAATATCATGTCGACACTGTTATCTTCTAAAGGTATGTTCCTTGCGTCGTTCTGAATAATGTCTGGTCTTGGGGGTGCAATATCATAGGCAATACATCTTCTTCCCTCCTCTTTACATACATCTAATGTGGTTCCGCTACCTGCCATTGGATCAACCACCAGGTCCCCTTTTTCTGTATAGCGCCTTATCATGTTATAGATAATAAAAGCAGGTGTTACCCCTGCATATCTGTTATTTCCTTTTGGGGTCTTGCCGTAACTCTGTTTTGGATAATCCCACAAGGTCGTGGCTTCAAGTGTCGGTTTCTCATTATTATTGGCAGGCTTTTTTATCTTAACTTTATTCCAGTTAAATTTATCTTGTTCTTTCATATAACTTAAAATCAAATCTGTTTCGTCTTTATTTAAAGTATCTTTCCAACTAATATTCATTTTCGCAAGTATCTTTTTAGCGTCCTTTATAACGTTTACTTGCCCATTTCTTTCTACCTTTACCTGATACGGATAATTACCACTCCATGCCTCTGGAATAATATTCATTTCACCATCAGTTTTTGCTTCGAATGGTCCGTATAATACATCGCTATCTAAATTCAATAAAAATAAGACATCACCCCTCTTTACTTTTAGAGCCTTTTCCTCGTATATCTTATTGGTTGCGAAGAGCATTCTATCGAAACATTCCTTTTCAGTCCTGTCAGTACATGTAAAGATACACCCCTTGTATTCAGCTTGATTTGCATGATAGGCAGTTACTGTCTCACTTACAGCAATATCCCTTTTAAATCTACTCGGATTCTGCGAGGCTTTAAAATCTTTACTCCTTTGAAGATAGCCATCAATGTCCTCCTTACTGAAACGCCTCTGTCCTCCAGGGGTCTTGATTGATGTTATCAGACCTTGTTTCTCCATGCGATAAATGGTTGAAGTGCTTATACCAAGATATTTAGCTGCCTCTTTTGTTGTAAAAACTGCCTTTCCTTCCATATTAATCCTCCAAAACTATCACAAATCATACATTATGAATTACGATATATTGCAACATTAGTCAACATTTGTCAAGATTTGATTTGCTTTACCGCCAGTTTTATCGCCTCAATCATGCTCGATGGATTGGCAATGCCTTTCCAGGCAATATCATAGGCTGTCCCATGGTCTGGCGATGTCCTTATAATGGGCAGACCAACAGTTACATTCACAGCC
>JBKBUA010000163.1:0-3429 GCA_046290845.1 Thermodesulfovibrionales bacterium | reverse complement strand
GATTCGAGGTCATCCACAATAAGGACGGTTGGCCTCTCCTCTCTGATTACACCTGTAAGGTTACCCATAAGAAAATTAAAGCACGACTTTTAAATTTTGTCAAGTTTTTTCTTTTATTACTGAAGGTTACATAGTAAACCTAAACTTGAACTTAAAGTTTTAGATAAGACGGAGGCCTGCATAGTAGCAGCAGCACTCATTATCGAGATCATTGATAAAAGACCTTTCCAGGCCATCTTCAAAGATTATCCTGACCATGCAGAAACCACCCTCAAGCATGGAATGACTCTCTTCTGTAACAATACCATCACCCCACGACCCATACCTAAGGTGTCTTACCCTATCTCCGACTTTCAGATATAAACGAGGTCTCATAAGAAATTATAACATAGAATGTCGATTGCCTTTTGGGGATGCTCTGAGGTATTATTTTTAGATGTTAAAACCATTGTCAACAACAGGCATAGGAAGTCTTCCCCATGTAGTGCCTGTTGATGCTTGCAGTCTCATTCTTGAAACCTTTGATATTCCCTTCTGGCCTCAGTTACCCCGAAGGTCCTTTCTTGAATGGATGATTCCACAGTATATTGAGGGTATGCCCTATGTAAAGATTAACTTAGAGGACAGGACATTGGTGATAAACAGGGATAAAAGTGATGAGCTTGAAAGATTTTATGAGACATGCAAGGACGATTGCAGGATAGCAATATCAGAAGACCATGCAAGGGGACTTCATGTCTTTCTTAAGATAATAAAGGGCAGACAGTTTGACACACTAAAAGGACAGATAACAGGTCCCCTAACCTTTACCCTCGGTATCAGGGACACTGGAGGAAGGTTACTATTCTTTGATGAAGAATTGAAGGAAATTGCCCTTATGTTACTGAAGGCAAAGATAAGGTGGCAGGTTGATGTCTTAAGACCCCATTCAAAGGACATTATAATTTTTATAGATGAACCAATACTATCTGCTATTGGCAGCAGCACTTATGTTGGTGTCAGCAGGGAAGAGACATTAAGGCTTTTGAGGGAGACGGTGGATGCTATTCTGGAATCAGGAGCTATACCTGGTATTCATTGCTGCGGAAATGCCGATTGGTCACTTCTTATCGAGAGCAGGGCAAAGGTTTTGAGCTTTGATGCCTATGGTTATTTTGATAGTCTTGCTATTTGGAGGGAGAACCTTCTCGAATTCTTAAAAAATGGTGGGTATCTCGCCTGGGGCATAATTCCCACTACAGAAGCGATAGTTGGTGAGACCTTTGAGTCAATAAGGAATCGGTTCGATAAAAAGCTTAAAAACCTATCAAGACACATTCCTGAAGAATTTCTTTTACAGCAATCAATGCTGACGCCATCTTGCGGAACAGGGGCGAGGAGCATAGAGGAGACTATCAAGATATTTCAGTTGCTGATGAGGCTGAAGGAGTCGCTATTATGAACAGGGGTATTTTTATATCTTTCGAGGGGATTGAGGGATCCGGGAAAACAACACAGGCAAGACTCCTTTATGATTATCTTTATAAAAAAGGATTAAATCCAGTTCTTACAGAGGAACCAGGAGGGACAGATATTGGAAGAGAAATCAGGAAGATACTCCTTTCACTGGGGCATTTCAATATGCATCCTGTTACAGAGTTACTGCTCTATAACGCCTCAAGGTCTCAGCATGTCAATGAGGTAATCGTACCTGCAATTAAATCAGGAAGGATAGTAATAACAGACAGATTCTCTGATTCTACCTGTGCTTATCAGGGGTGGGGAAGGGGTCTCGACAGGAATATTATAAGAAGGATTGATGAGATATCGACAGGAGGCATGAGACCTGATATAACTATTCTTATAGATGTGGATGTTAATGTGGGCCTTATGCGTAATAGAGAGGCGAATAAGGTGGACAGGATAGAGCTCGAAGAGATAGAGTTTCATAGAAGGGTAAGGGATGGCTATCTCGAGATAGCAAGGCAGGAGCCCAATAGAATAAAGATAATTGATGGCTCCAAAGAGATTGAAGACATCCATCGGCAGGTAATAGCAGAGATAGAACCAATATTGACCCGTATGAGGTGAAGAAGAGATGAGATACCTTTACATTGTTGGAGGGCTTATCCTTATAGTCCTGGGGATATCAGGCATGACCTTTTTGAGATTTAGACCCCCTGAGTCAAAGGAATTTGTGAGGATAAATGACAGGATTATTACGACAGAGGAGTTCGAGAGGCAATACTCAGAGGCAATTTCCTTTTACAAGCAGGAAAAGAGCAAAAAGGATTTTCTCGAAGACCTGATAACAAAGGAATTACTCTTACAGGAGGCAAAGAGAAGGGGGCTTGACCTTAAGCCTGATTTCAGGAGGTCAATACAGAGCTATTATGAACAGACCCTTTTGAAGAATTTAGCCCAGGAGAAGATGTCAGAGATCAGGGTTTCAGTAACCGAAGAGGAGTTGCGGTCCTATTACAAAAATATGGGCAAGGTTTTTATTATCAGAACTATTATAACCCCTGATCAGGAAAAGGCGGAGGAAGCAATAAGGTCATTTCCCTCTGATAAGGGAGAGTTGAAGACGCTTTATTTTGACGAGATTCCTGAAGACCTTGTGATGGATATATCAGGCTCCGTTTTTTTCTCACTATTCTTCTGAGTGCGGTAGTATTTACAATTATACTAAGCATATTTTCCGCCCATACAATAACCATAACATACAGAGATTCCTTCCTGAGAATAGAAAAGACACCTAAAGCCCTTTTTTACGAGATCATCAGGGCCCATGGCCTTTATATCTTTCTCATAGGCGCAGGGATAAGCACCTTGTCTCTTTTCCTTTCTCATCGCATCGCAGGCCCTCTTTACAGGTTTGAAAAATCTATTGAAGAAATTATAAAGGGTAATCTCTCTTTCAGGATAAAATTAAGGAAAAAGGACGAGGCCAAGGAACTTGCCGAGGCAATAAACAGGATGATCGAGACCCTTTCATCCTATCTTTCACAGATCAGGGCTATTACTGATGACATCGAGACAAATCTATTAGAGACAAAAAAAGCGATTGAGGAACAAAAAAGCGGGGCGGTGGAATCCCTCAATAAGACCACACAGGCGCTGGAAGAACTAAAAAAGGTATTCAGGTGAACTCACTGTGGAGAGACAGGTATCCGAAAAGATAGATATCATTGTTGACAGGGTAAAGGCCATCCTCGATATGTATCCGAAGAATTTTAAGGTAGACATAAAGATAACAGCGGATTCAAACCTTGTCCAGTCCATCTATAAGAAGAGGTATTTCAGGGATGTAGAGTTCATAGCCTTTTATTCACCGCAGGAAAGGGCAATATATATATCGGCTGAGGACGCTAAATCGAATGTCCTTGCTCATGAACTTGCCCATTCAATAATAGATCAGTACTTTGGTGTTGCAGCCCCTGTGAAGAT
>JBKBUA010000162.1:0-3480 GCA_046290845.1 Thermodesulfovibrionales bacterium | reverse complement strand
GCTGAAAACATCTTCGAAATGCCTCTTTTATCTTTAAAGACAAAAACAATGGCTGAAAGATGATAAGACCTGAATAGGATGTTAGACTCTGCTCTTCGAATCTTATCTCCGGTATCTTATACTCTCGACTTAAAATTTCTTTTCTGCTATACTTCACTTATGGTGGCCTTCTGTATTGGGTGTTTTTGTTTTTAGTTAACCCTATTTTATCCAATACAGAGGCCATTTTACAATGATTTGTTTACTATTTTTCACCACATCTGTCCAAAATAGATTATAAAAAGGAAGCCTCGATGGGGTAAAATTGTTTTGGCAAAAAAACAACCCTATAAGGAGGCTTCCTATGAATAAGTTTAGCAGTATTTTTGGACAGATTCTACAGATATTTTCAAGGAGCGAGTTTTACAGGGCTGTAATGGAGACAGGAGCAGAAAAAGGGGCTAAGGGATTTACCTGCTGGCAGCAGTTTGTAGCGATGCTGTTTTGCCAAATAGGGCAGGCCCATTCCTTGAGGGAGATATGCGGAGGGCTTGCAAGTTGTCTTGGAAAAATAAGACACCTTGGCATTGAAGGTGCACCCAAACACTCAACCCTTTCTTATGCTAATGAACACAGGCCATGGCAGTTATACCAGAGAGTATTTTATCAGCTATTGGAGAAGTGTCAGGCACTGGCTACTGGCAGGAAGAAGTTTCGCTTCAAAAACAAGCTTTTCAGCCTTGATGCAACGCTTATAGAGCTTTGTGCAAGCCTCTTTGACTGGGCCAGGTTTCGGCAGACCAAAGGGGCGATAAAGTTGCATTTGCTTTTAGACCATGAAGGATACTTACCAGTATTTGCTCATGTGACCGAGGGCAAAATGCATGAGATAAATATAGCAAAGAGGCTGTCCTTTCCGAAGGGCTCCATAGTGGTGATAGACAGGGGTTATGTAGACTACGCCCTTTTTGCCAAGTGGACTGAAGAAGGGGTTTACTTTGTAACGAGGCAGAAGGACAACGCTGACTTCAAGATTTTCAGCAAGAATCCTGTTCCAGAAAGGGGAAACATTCTCAATGACCAAATAATCGAGCTTGAGGGCTTTTATGCAAAACAGGATTGTCCGTATCGTCTGCGACGGATAGAGGTCTGGGACGAAAGAAACAAAGAGGTTATAGCCCTTCTTACAAACCATCTTGAGTTCGGCCCTACTACTATAGCTGCCATATATAAGGACAGGTGGCAGGTGGAGATATTCTTCAAGACAATAAAGCAGAACCTTAAGATAAAGACCTTTGTGGGGACATCCCCGAATGCTGTCATGATACAGATCTGGACAGCATTGATAGCGATACTTATCCTGAAATATCTGAAATTTCGCTCTACATTCAACTGGTCTTTAAGCAATCTTGTTGCTATGCTAAGGTATAACCTCTTTACATACAGGGATTTATGGGAATGGATAAATAACCCTTATGAAATGCCGCAGATTGTGCCTGATGCAGAACAGCTTTCTTTAAGGGGTATTTAATTGGACAGCATAATAAAAGAGAGGAAAAACCAAAAGGGTAACCTGATTTTGAAAATGAGGTTTTATCTGTCTAAAAGCCTTGATTTAAGCGGATGGTCTATATGAAATCAGATTATTTTGGACAGCAGTGATTTTAACCAAAACTTAACCTTGGCTTAATAGCCCTGTAATTGAAATAATTTATGATTCCCTCTAAATAGTTATTTAAAAAGGAGGAAAGGGTTATGAATAACAAAGGCATAAGCAGAAGGGATGTTTTAAAACTTGCAGGCGCAGGTGCATTGTACTCGCTGCTTCCATCCAATGTTTTGGGAAGCAGCTCGCCTGAATTCTCACCGTCAAAGGGCCTCGGTCTTATATTTGTTGTAGGAGACGGAATGCCCCTCGGTGTCATAAGGGCAATGCATGAAATAAGCACAAAGGTCTGGGGAAATTCTGAAACAAATCTATACTCCCTTATGGCAGATGCACGCTCATCAGTAGGTTATATGGGGACAAAAAGCCTATCAAGCATTGTGACAGACTCCGCACCAGCATCTGTAACATGGGCAACAGGCTCTAAAACAGCAAACAGAATGCTATCATCACTGCCAGATGAAAGACCATTAAAAACAATCATGGAACTTCTCAAGGAGCGAGGCTATGCATGCGGTCTTGTCACTACCACGAGGGTTACCCATGCAACTCCTGCGGCGTGGATCTCACATCAGATGAACAGAGATGCAGAAGATGATATAGCCCTGGACTATTTGAAATTTAAGCCCGAGGTTTTGGTTGGTGGAGGGAGCAGACATTTTGATCCATCAAAGAGAAAGGATGGAAAGGATCTTTTCAGCTCCTTTGTCGATGTCGGATATGATGTTGTTGAAGATAAAAACAGCTTAATATCAAAAGAGACAATCTCATCAAAAAAGCCTTTGCTTGGACTCTTTAACCAATCCCACATCAGTTACTATGTGGACAGATTAAACAATCCTGCGCTAAGCAGCAAACAACCTACCCTTGCAGAAATGACCAGGGTTGCCCTCAGCAAACTTTCAAAGAATCCGAGAGGTTTCATTCTTCAGGTGGAGGCAGGAAGAATAGACCACGCCAATCACTCAAACGATGCGTGGGCAGCAATAATGGATACATACGAATTGGATATGACACTCGGGGTTATTAATGAATATCTGAAGGTCAATCCAAACACCCTTGTAATAGTTACATCAGACCACGGCAATTCAGGATGGGGAATCAACGGAACCGGTCCCGACTATAATGATGCAACAGAGGCATTGAAGAAATACACAGCCATTAAGGCATCCTTTGAGGTCATCAAAAAGGAAATAAAGGGAAAGACCGCAGAGGAGATAAGGGACATATTCGAGCATTACACAACCTATACCCTTTCCGACAGGGAGGCGGCAATGGTTCATGAATCCATGCAACCAGGATACGAACCATATCCAGGAGATTTCGTATACCAGCCTGATGCCATCCTCGGAAAGGCGCTGGCCCATAATATTTATGGCAAGGACGAAAAAGGCAAGACAAAAAGGCCTGCCATTTTAAGAAGAGGTAATGTGGGATTTACATCCACAAATCACACGGCCGAAGATCAGATATTGCTGGCTTACGGTTATAAGGCAAAGCATCTCGGGCTGGACAGACATGTGGACAACACTTGTCTATTTCAGGCCATGTGCAAATATTTCGGCATCAAATATAAAAATCCCGCAATGACAGAGGAAGATGCAAAATCATTTATGAAAGTTGCGTCCATAGAAGAATGGACAAGGCACATGGATCTGCATATTTCTTAAAGCAATAATATGGAAGATGCACAACACCTCGCCGCACATTGTGCATCTTCCTTTCACTAAGCCAACTGTAACAAAATTTTAATCCCTCCTTAATACTCATGTAACCTGAAACCCTTATTATGTTAATAACATGTTGGCAAATATATTGGTAAATGGTTAATAGGT
>JBKBUA010000161.1:0-3483 GCA_046290845.1 Thermodesulfovibrionales bacterium | reverse complement strand
AGTTCAAGGGGATTGCTGAAATTGAGTGCAACCCTGGGATTAGGATATTCCTTCTTGAGTCTCTTTATAATCTCCCTCACTAATTTTTTCTTATCCATCTCGTGTCTCCTTTTAAGGTGTGGGCAATATTATTATAGCCTTAGCACCTCTTCCTTCAACTGGTTCAATGGATATCTTACTGTAGTTCTTCCTTGCAACCATCCGGGCAATGGGAAGGCCAAATCCTGAGCCGAGGGGTTTTGTTGAGAAAAAAGGTGTAAAGAGCCTGTCAAGGTCTTTTGCCCCTGGCGGAATGCCTCTGTTAAATATTTCAACCTTAACCCTGCCGGGAAGAGATGGGTCTACAGATGTAGAGACACTTATGTAAGGGTCTTCAGGGTCGAGGGCATCAAAGGAGTTTGAAAGTACCTCATAGAATAATTCTGAGAGATCCCTTTTGTCTCCGAGCACAAAAGGAGCTTCTGCTGATATATTAATATCAATCCTCGCCCTGGATTCGGGGTCCTTAAATTTTAATCTTTCGATCGCCTCTTTTATTAGACCTTCAACGGGTATCTTTTCTATCACTGCCTCCCTCTGGAAGACCTCAAAGAATTTCTTTATATCTAAAACCATATTCTCACAGGAATAACTCTGTGAGATCAGAGAATTGTATAAATCACGGGTCGGGTCATCAGGACTGACTTTTTTGCTCAACCTTTTTATATTTCCTCCTATAACAGTTATCCTGTTCCTGATCTTATCAGCAATACCCTTAATAAGTTCAATGTCACAGCGTGACATCATTTCGATGTAAGCGATTGTTTCAACGAGGAGACAAAAATCGATAAGCCTGTTAACAACCTCGGCGACTGAAAAGGCACTCTCAGGGGGTATATTATCTTTGATGATAATACTGTGGCAGTACTGTCTTACAACAGAAAAACCGAGGTTTGAATACCTCTGATCGAGGTTTACCTCGACATGTCTTTTTCCTATCCTCCAGAGATAGGTGAGGAAATTATCGTCAAAGCTGCTTTTGAAGAGTTCTTCAAACCATCCCGCCCAGGCCTTTCTCAAAAAACCGGGCCTCTCATAATGTTCGAGGAATATCCTTGTCTCAGGAATGGCTGAGAAATAGTCATAGAGATACCGTGAGAAATCCTCCTTCTTTTCTATAAAGACAGATCTGAAGGGATCTATTGTCTTTAAGAATTCATCGTTAATCCCGAGTCTTTCTTTAAGAAAGATCAGCTTTGCAAAGGGTGCTTCCATTAACCCCTTTTCAAAGAAGGCCTGCCCTCATCATTATCTCCGGGACCTTATCCTCCATCCCTATAGCCATTATATGAACGCCATCACATATGCCCTCTTCCTTCAATTGCCTTATATGTCTTGCCGTGATATTCATACCTGTATCGAGGGACCTTTCCTTACCTGCTGCCTTAAGTTCATCTATCAATTCCTGAGGCACCCTTATGCCTGGGACATTATTATTAAGGAAATTTGCCATTCCAGCGGACTTAAGAACAACAAAGCCAGCGAGTATCTTCACAGGATGTTTCCTCGCATATTTCATAAACTCCTTGAACTTTTCTATGTCATAGATCGCCTGAGTCTGGAAGAATTTAGCACCTGCCTTTACCTTTTTTTCGAACTTTATCAACTGTGGCTCGATGGGGTTTGCCTCTGGTGTTACCACAGCACCCTGAAAGAAGTCAGTTGCGCCCTTCAGTTCATTCCCTGCCATATCCCTTCCATTATTCAGAGAATCAACGATCCTGAGTAACTGGACAGATTCAACATCATAGACAGGCTTTGCTCCCTTATGGTCTCCAGCTGAGACATGATCGCCGGTCATGCATAATACATTCTTAATACCCAGGACATTTGCACCAAGAAGGTCTGACTGAAGGGCTATTCTGTTTCTGTCACGGCAGGTCATCTGGAGTATCGGTTCGAGGCCATGCTCGATGGCGATCTTGCAGACCGAGAGTGAACATATCCTCATGACAGCAGACTGATTATCCGTTACATTTACTGCATCAACCTTTCCTTTAAGGAGTTCCATGTGGTGGATCATCTCCTTTATGTCGGTCCCCTTGGGTGGACCAACCTCTGCTGTAACGACAAATTTGCCTGATTCCAAAGCCTCTCTGAAACTCACTTTTTCTTTTCCTCCTTAGCATATAGTGTCCTTGGTTTCTGGCTTGAAGACCAGTCCTTTGCCTCAATGATCGTATCGCATAGTTCCTGCAGTTTATCAAGCCTCTTCATCCTCTCATAGATCCTTACCCAGGCACATTTTATATCAGGGCTGACCTCGCAATGGCCATCCTTACAGCCTCCACAGGGGCCGTTGAGAAGACCCTTTGGACAGGCAGTGATAGGACAGATACCACCTGTCTTGTCAAGTATGCACTTTCCACAGAGGGAGCATCTCTCATCAAACATCTGGTACCTTGTCATATTTCCGAGGAACATACTGTCATTGGTTGCAAAAACAGGTTTATCCTCAAAGATCTCGACCGCAGCCTGTGTGCCTGCGCCACAGGACATAACGAGGATACATTCTGAGTTATTCAGTTCTTCTTTGTACTTCTTCAATTCCGTCTTTGTGCCGAGTACCTGACAGCCTGTCTTTGCAACAATGCCACCTGTGACGACCTTACCTTCTGCCTCGAGGGCCTCCTTCATAGCCTGCACCTCAGGCTCACCACCGGTTCCGCAGAGGCTTGCGCACTCCGAACATCCAATGAGAAAGAAGCTCTTATACTCCTTTATATTTTCCATCAGGTCCTGGAAATCCCTTTTCTTTGTTATTATCATCCCTTCCTCCTACTTTCCTAAGGCATGAAATTTTGCCGAATTGACGGTATTCTTCATAAGCATTGTTATGGTCATAGGGCCAACACCACCTGGCACAGGTGTTATTGCTCCTGCTATCTCCTTTGCTGCATCAAAGTCCACATCTCCCTTCAGGATAGGCACTGGTTTGCCCGTCTTCTCACTTATCTTCTCGCCAACCCTGTTTACACCGACATCTATCACACAGGCTCCAGGCTTTATCCATTCAGGTTTAACGAGATGAGGTACACCAGCAGCAACAATCAATATATCAGCCCTCTTACAATGGAACTCGAGATTCTTTGTTGCTGTATGGACGACCGTGACAGTCGCATTTGCTCCACGCGCCTTCTGCATCATCATTATTGCTATTGGCTTTCCAACGATATTTGAACGCCCAACAACAACGACCTCAGCACCTGATGTCTCAAAACCTGACCTGACGATAAGCTCCTGAATGCCTGCCGGTGTACAGGGCAGGAATTTAGTCTCTTCACCACCTATGACGAGACGACCTAAATTTACAGGGTGGAAGCAGTCCACATCCTTATCAGGGTCGATTGCATTTATGACCTTTTTCTCATTTATATGCCTTGGAAGGGGAAGTTGAACTAAGATACCATGAATCTTTGGGTCTTTATTGTATTTGTCAATCAA
>JBKBUA010000160.1:0-3492 GCA_046290845.1 Thermodesulfovibrionales bacterium | reverse complement strand
ACATGAGGATAAAGGGATTTACTGTTCACACCGAACCCCTTCCCCGAACAGCACTGGGCAAATTAAAGAGATACCTTGTATATGATATATACAGGTCAAAAAAGACCCTCAGGATAAGGGAAGAAGATCCGAGGATAAAGGCTGATGAACTTAGCAACAAGGTCGCTGAGTGCGTGAGGTCCCTTATAAAGGAAGATATCCCTATTCACCTGGAAGATAATCTCGAACTCGACCTCGGATTCGACTCATTGAGGAGAATCGAACTCGAAGGCCTCCTCGAGGATGTCTTTGACTTGAAATTGCCTGAAGGCTTCGCCTCAGAGATTGTTATCATAAGGGATTTGATAATCAGGCTCAGGGAGGAGATAGAGAAGGGAGAAAGGGTCAGCCCGATAGAACCTGAAAAGGAATTAAAGAGTATAGGTTTTTATCAGGGATATTTTGAGAAGTCCCTGGTTTTTCTTCTACTATGCCTCATCCGAACATTGTTAAGGGTCTTTTTCAGGCTCGATATAAAGGGTGTTAAAAACATCCCTGAGCATCCCTTTATAATAGCGCCAAACCATTCCAGTTATCTCGATGGCTTTGTTATTGCAGCATCAGTTCCTTATCACGTATTCAGCCGACTTTTTTTCCAGGGCTTCCAGAGGTATTTCAGGGGGCGATTAACTTCACTCTTTGGAAGACTTGCCCATGTTATCCCGATTGATCCCGAGACATTTCTGAGCCGTGCATTGGAAATATCCTCTACATTAATCAGAAAGGGATGTTCGCTCTGTATCTTTCCAGAGGGCGGGAGGAGTTTTGATGGGAATATAATGGAATTTAAAAAGGGTATAGGTGTACTGTCATTAAATAATAATGTCCCTGTTGTCCCTGTGCTCATTGAGGGGACATATGATGCCCTTCCGAGGGGAGCAAAGATTCCGAGGCTCTCAAAGATAAAGGTTATCTTCGGGGAACCCATTAATCCATCATGGTTTGATTTCACCATAAAACCTGTTACAATTGACGAATACCAATTCTTTGCGGATCGGCTAAGAGAGGAGGTTCTAAGGCTGAGGGCATCAGACCCAAGCCAGTAGTTTCACAGTGAACCAGATAATGCATTTTTCTGGTGAAAGAAAGAAACAATAAATGGTGAACTCGTCGAACCATAACCAGAGATTTCCAGCCTTATATGTGAGGGATTTCAGGGTCTTCTGGATAGGCCAGGTCATATCCTTCTCAGGTACATGGATGCAATCTACTGCGCAGGGGTGGCTTGTCTATTCCCTTACAAAGTCTCCCCTCTACCTCGGCATTGTGGCCACTGCATCCTCCCTTCCAGTGCTGTTGTTTACACTTTTAGGAGGTGTGGCTGCCGACAGGTTCAGGAAGAAAAAACTCCTTATAATCACACAAAGCCTTTCCATCTTACCTGCCTTACTACTTGGCATAATGACAGACTTTAAGATAATAACGCCATTGCATATAATCGTGATCGCCTTTTCGCTCGGCATAATTAATGCTTTTGACCTGCCAGCACGTCAATCCTTCCTGATCGAGATGGTTCAGCGTGGACGCCTCACAAACGCCATAGCCCTTAACTCTGCTGCCTTTAACGGAGCCAGAATTTTAGGCCCATTAATGGCGGGCTTTGCAATAGCCTACACAGGCGTAGCCACATGTTTTTATATAAATGCCCTGAGTTTCCTTGCTGCAATTATCGCCCTGATAAAGATTAAAGGGATTCCAATAAAAGAGTCATGGTCAACGGACTCAGGAATCGAGGGTATCCTCATCAACTACTTTAAGGATCTAAGAGAAGGGCTAAGATTTATAAATGGAAATAAGGATATCCTGAGGACAATGGTACTTGTAGCTACATTCTCTCTCTTCGGCATTCCCTTTGTTACCCTCCTCCCTGTCTTTGCCGAGGATATCCTGATGGTTGGGGCAAAGGGACTTGGCTATCTCGGAGGGGCATCAGGTCTCGGTGCCTTCACAGCAGCCTTTATCATAGCCTATAAGGGAGAGATAAGGGCCAAAGGTATTCTTATGTCCATAGCAGCGCTGGTTTTTTCTCTCTCCCTCCTGGCCTTTTCCGTATCCCGTTATTACACTGCTTCTCTTATAATACTTATATTTACTGGCTGGGGAATCGTGACCTTTCTTGCCCTCGGAAACAGCTTTGTTCAGCTCACAGTGCCTGATGAATTGAGGGGAAGGGTAATGAGTGTATACACACTTCTGTTTCTCGGCCTGTCACCTCTCGGAAATTCCCTGATAGGATTGATAGCGGACCTCTTCGGTGCCAATAGGGCGATTGCGATGGGCTCCATCATCTGTCTCACAATAACTATCCTGTTAGTTGCAAGATTAAGAGAACTGAGAATCCCGCCTTAGGTAGGACTTTAGGCGGGATCAATTAAACTCGACCTTAACCGGTTTTCTCTCCGCCTCAGATTCGAGCTCAAAGAACTCCTCCTTGACAAAACCGAAGGATGAGGCAATAAGGTTCGATGGGAATGACTCGGTGAGTATATTATAATCCCGAACAACGGCATTGTAATATCTCCTCGCATATTCTATATTGTCTTCCAGTTCCTTTAACTGCGATTGGAGTTGCACGAAATTAGCATTCGCCTTTAGATCAGGATAAGCCTCAGCAACAGCAAAGAGACTCTTAAGCGTCTCTCTCAGCACATCTTCAGCCTTTGCCTTCTCTAATGGAGATGTGGCCTTCATCGCCAGAGACCTTGCCTCTGTAACCTTTTCAAAGACAGACCTCTCGTGACGGGCATACCCCTTAACGGTCTCGACAAGATTAGGAACAAGATCATACCTCTTCTTAAGCTGGACATCTATATCAGACCAGGATGATCGAACGGTGTTTCTGAGTTTAATGAATCTGTTGTAGATCAAGATAACGGCAACAACTGCCAGCAAAAAGATGCCGAAGATAATAGCCACAAACATGAGCATTCCTGACATAATCACTCCTCCTTCGATAAACTCAGGACGCGGTCCTTCCTCGGTATTACCTTTCTCCTGTATCCATTTTCTTAAGGAACAGGTTAAATTTTGCAACAGGTATCAGGTATTAGGTATTATATAGGAATTCTAATAATATATAAAGAAGCAGCCGGGAACCAATTTGTAACTATTACAGACTTGCTTAAAGTTCACAACACGCGGGTGAAACCAGGATAAAAGCCAAAGACCCATGGTCTTTGCCCTAAGAACCCATGTTGGGATGACTTTCATAATTTCTTCAAATATTTCATATATGTTTTAAAAAAGGAGGAGTATCTATGAAGATGGTAATTGCCATTATAAGGACAACATGTCTTGAAAGGATTGTGAAGGCATTAGAAGAGAGAGGTATAAAGGGTATAACAATTAGCGATGTTAAGGGAACAGGTGAGCAGGTAGAGTTGTTTAAACCTTATACTATTCACAAGAGGGTTGATATTATTGTGCCTGATGATAAGGCTGATGAGGTCTCAG
>JBKBUA010000159.1:0-3494 GCA_046290845.1 Thermodesulfovibrionales bacterium | reverse complement strand
GATATAGCACTAAAGATAACGGCAATTATAGCGAGCCATGTATAACCAGCCTTAACTGCTGACATGAAGAGGTAGAACTTCCCTATAAATCCTGCAGTTGGTGGGATACCTGTAAGGGAAAACATGAATATAAGCATGAGGGCAGAGGCAAAGGGATGAGTCTTTGCAAGCCCCTCATAATCAGATAGCTCCTCTCCTGCAAATCCCTCTGATTTGAGAATAGTCACTATTGCGAAAGCCCCGATGTTCATGAAGGCATATATGAAGAGGTAGTTCATCATACTGGAAATACCATCGGCATTCCCTGCAATAATTCCTATAAGGGCATACCCTGCATGGGCAATGGATGAGTAGGCAAGCATCCTCTTTATATTAGTCTGGGCAATGGCAAGGATATTTCCTACAGCCATAGTAAGGATAGCAATAGGGATAATCACTGTTGTCCATTCTATTGTAAGGCTTCCAAAGGCGCTGGTGAAGACCCTTCCTAAGATTGCAAATCCAGCAGCCTTTGGTCCGACAGACATGAAGGCAGTAACAGGAGTTGGAGCACCTTCGTACACATCAGGTGCCCACATATGGAATGGTACAGCAGCAATCTTAAAGCTCATGGCAACTATCAACAAAAGCATGGAAAGGATGAGGGCAGGATTAGCCTCGACTTTGTTAGTTATCAGGTAATTGGCTATTGCCTTAAGGTTAGTCGTGCCTGTAAGACCATAAGTCATTGAGATTCCATAGAGCAGAAAGGCCGATGCAAAGGCACCGAGAAGGAAATATTTAAGGGCAGCCTCATTCGACCTCTTCTCATGCCTTATGAATCCAGCAAGAATGTAAGTGCTTAAGGCCATCAACTCCAGGCCGAGATAGAGAACTATCAGGTCGCCTGCAGAGGCCATTATCATCATGCCAAGGGTTGAAAAGAGCATAAGGCTGTAATACTCACCGAAATTTACCTTCTCTATTCTTATATATCTGATTGACAGGAGAATTGAAAGTATTAAACTGAAAAGGAAGATTAACTTAAAGAAAAGACTGTAACTGTCAGAGATAAACATCCCGGAGAATACCTCCCCAGAAGAACCTGTAAGGAGATAGCCTACGATTCCTGCTGATATTATGCCTATTATGGCAACAACCTCTTTTCTTTTAATTATTAAGTCAATGACCAGGGCAAAGAGGGCGAGACAGAGCATTGTTATCTCGGGCATCATTGGCCCCAGGTCAGGCAAAGCTATCATTTCCCTCACTTAATCACCTCCATGATATTTCTGGCAAGATTTACCACAGGTTTTTCCAGAAGGTCAGAGATATTCTGAGGCGATACCTCTTGCCCGCTTAGCCTCTGCAAAAGATGTTCAACCGATGGATGCATGAAGCTCAGGAAGGTATCAGGATAGACACCTATCCATAGGACAAGGATTATCAGAGGAAGGAGTGTAATTATCTCTCTGAAATCCATGTCCTTAAGCCCCAGGACCTTCTCATTCGTCTCCATAAAGAATACCCTTTGATAAAGCCATAGCATATAGGCAGCACCGATTATTATCCCTGTTGCTGCAAGCACACCTGACCATTTTACAGCCTTGAAGCCGCCGAGTATTATAAGGAACTCACCGATGAACCCGTTAAGTCCAGGTAACCCAATCGATGCCAGAGTAAAGACCATGAAAAAGGCTGCATAAACAGGAAGGACTGTTGCAAGACCACCATAGTCCTTTATCTGTCGGGAATGTGTCCTGTCATAGACTATGCCGACACAGAGGAATAAAGCACCTGTGACGATTCCATGGTTGATCATCTGGAGAATCCCTCCCTCAAGCCCCTGAGAATTAAGGGCAAAGATTCCGAGGGTGACAAATCCCATGTGGCTTACTGAACTGTAGGCAATAAGCCTTTTAAGGTCCGTCTGGGCAAGGCAAACGATGGCACCATATATTATTGCTATAACCGATAGAATCAGCATGGGGATAGTCATTGCCTTAGTTGCGTCAGGGAAAAGGGGAAGGCTGAATCTCAGGAATCCGTAAGCACCCATCTTTATAAGAACGGCAGCCAGGATTACACTGCCTGCTGTTGGCGCCTCTGTGTGCGCATCAGGAAGCCATGTATGAACAGGGAACATGGGAACCTTAACAGCAAAGGCTGCAAAGAAGGCCCAGAACAACCAGAACTGTAATTGGTATGGATAGGTCTTGTTCATAAGTTCGAGGATATCGAAGGTCCTTCCAGCCTCAAAGTAAAGGACTATAATGCCAACAAGCATCAGGACACTTCCAACAAGTGTGTAGAGGAAGAACTTTATTGCCGCATATATCCTGTTAGGGCCGCCCCACACACCTATTAGTAGATACATAGGTATGAGCATCGCCTCCCAGAAGAGGTAGAAAAGGAAAAAATCGAGGGATGAAAATACTCCTATCATTGCACCTTCCATAAGGAGTATAGCGATATAAAACTCCTTGACCTTTGTTGTGATAGACTTCCAGGATATGGTGACACAGAGTATAGTAATAAGGGTGCTCAGCAGGACAAAGAGTACGCTAATCCCATCCAAACCGAGGTGGTAAGTTATTCCCCAGGATGGTATCCACTCATACCTCTCGATAAACTGCATCTGGTGAGTTGTCTTATCAAAGCCAGTGAAGATGGGTATGGAAAGTATAAATTCCATTATCGCAGTCAGAAGGGCTACCCATTTAATCAATCCCTCTTGTGTTCTCTTAATAAGTAACAGCAATATCGCACCTGCCACGGGCAGGAATATCAATGTGCTCAAAACAGGATAACCTGATTCCATTAATCTACCTCCACAATAATGCAATGACTACAATTATAAATGCACCTATGGCCATAATGGTTGCATACTGATGAACGAGGCCTGTCTGCACCCCTCTGAGCCATGAGGAAAATCTTCCTATCGTCGCCGGGACTCCATTGACTATACCTTCAATTATCTTTCCATCGGTAACAGCCACTATTATCCTATTAGCAATCCACAAGGTTGGTCTCACAATAATGAAGTCATAGAGTTCATCTACATAATACTTGTTCCATAAGATCTTATATATACCCGAGAATCTCTCTCCGAGTTTCTCAGGCAGGTCAGTCTTTCTTAGATATAGGGCAGCAGAGATAAGTATGCCGATTATTCCTGCTGCGATTGATAATCCCATAACATTTATCTCCTCAAGGTGGGAGCCCTCTGCAGGATGATGGCCTCCAAAGACAGGTGCAAGGAAATCTCCAAATCTATCAGTATGTTCGAGACCTACCATCTCACCCAGAAGTGGGGGTACTCCAACCCAACCTGATGCGATGGCACCTATAGCCAGGATAATCAAAGGTATTGTCATAACCTTTGGAGATTCATGGAGGTGATGCTCCTGTTCATGGGTACCCCTGAAACTGCCATGAAAGGCAACATAGATAATCCTGAAGGAGTAAAAGGCTGTTAAAAGGGCTGTGAAAGCACCTATTATAAAGAGAACCTG
>JBKBUA010000158.1:0-3724 GCA_046290845.1 Thermodesulfovibrionales bacterium | reverse complement strand
GCAATCACATCATCAATATTGAGTTTTCTTGCCACTGCCTCTGCTGTTATGCGGTTGTCTCCTGTAAGCATCACGATCCTAATGCCTTCTTTATGGAGTGCATCAATCGCCTCTGGTGTAGATTCTTTTATCGGATCTGCAACACCGAGAAGACCTATCACCTTTCCATCTACTGTAACAAACATGACTGTTTGCCCATCAGCACGCATCTCATCAGCCCTTGTCAATACGAGGGCAGGGTCAATGCCCATGTCATCAAGGAGTTTTTTATTTCCCAGTGCGACCTCATGTCCATCAATCCTGCCTGTCACACCTTTGCCTGTAATGGATTTGAAATCCTTAACATTATTGAGCTTGATACCTCTTTCCTCGGCAGCCTTTACAATTGCCTCTGCAAGGGGATGTTCACTTCCGCGTTCAAGACTCGCTGAAAGATAAAGTATCCTGTCTTCATTAAATCCTTGAAATGGAACTATCTTCATAAGTCTCGGCTTGCCAACAGTAAGGGTACCTGTCTTATCAACAACGAGTGTATCAATCTTCCTCATTACCTCTATCGCTTCTGCATTCTTAAATAACACCCCGGCTAAAGCACCCTTTCCCATTGCAACCATTATGGACATTGGTGTTGCAAGTCCGAGGGCACAGGGACAGGCGATGATTAATACAGCTACTGCATTGATGATTGCATGGGCCATCCTGGGTTCAGGACCGAGCCATGCCCAGATAATGAAGGTAATTACTGCTACAGCAACCACTATCTGAACAAAATAGCCTGCCACAATATCTGCAAGCTTCTGAATAGGTGCCCTGCTTCTCTGTGCCTCTGCAACCATATGAACAATCTGCGAAAGCAGGGTATCTGCTCCAACCCTTTCAGCCTTTATTATCAAGGTGCCTGTACCATTTACAGTTGCACCAATTACCCTATCTCCCTTTTGTTTCTCCACAGGGATGGGTTCTCCTGTAACCATTGATTCATCAACAGAGCTTGTCCCCTCAATAACAATTCCATCAACAGGTATCTTTTCTCCTGGACGAACACGAAGCAAGTCTCCTATCTTTACATGCTCAAGGGGTATATCCTCTTCTATACCGTTTCTTATTCTTCGAGCTGTCTTTGGTGCAAGACCCAGGAGCATTTTAATGGCAGCGCCTGTCTTACTTCTTGCCTTTAGTTCAAGAACCTGGCCCAGAAGCACGAGTGTCACAATTACTGCTGCAGCCTCAAAATATACGCCGACCTCGCCATCCTTT
Organism: Thermodesulfovibrionales bacterium; assembly: GCA_046290845.1. Lineage (GTDB taxonomy): Bacteria > Nitrospirota > Thermodesulfovibrionia > Thermodesulfovibrionales > UBA9159 > JBBIPQ01. Next base: position 2,467 of record JBKBUA010000158.1, on the reverse strand, counting down.
CTAAAGGATGCAGGAAATAGGCCTGGGAAAAGCGATGCAACAACACTGTAAATGTAGGCTACACCAACACCGAGTCCTATCAGTGTGAACATGTTAAGGTTACGGCTTATAATGGATTGCCAGAATCGCACAAAGAAGGGCCATCCAGCCCAGAGGACAACAGGTGTTGCGAGGAGGAGTTCTATCCATTTCAGGAGTTCAAGGGGAAAGAGTGTTTTTAGTGAAAACAAAGGGATATAATCGCTCATGGCAATAAAGATTAACGGGATTGTAAGAATCACCCCAACCCTGAACCGTCTTGTCATATCAATAAGCTCAGGATTTTCCTCTTCTGCCACTATGGTCCTTGGTTCAAGTGCCATTCCACAGATAGGACAACTTCCTGGAGAATCCCTGATAATCTCAGGATGCATAGGGCATGTCCATTCAATCTTGCCAGCAGGAGGACCTACAGGCTCAAGGGCCATTCCACATTTCGGGCAGGAGCCTGGCCCTTCCTGCCTTATCTCAGGATGCATGGGGCAGGTGTAAACTACACCTTTTTTTGAAGGCTCGGCAGCCTTTTCCTCGAGGAAGAGATCTGGGTTACTGTCAAATTTATCCTTGCAATTCCTTGAGCAGAAGTAATAGGTTATACCTTTATATGTTGATGTGGCAACAGCTTCACTGTCCTCTATAGTCATCTTACAGACAGGGTCTGTGACCTTCATTGTTTCCCCCAGCAGACAAAAGGGCTATCTCTTTAAGCCCTTTTGTCTTAAATATCTTGTTTGGAATAGTTCAGTGACCAATGTATTTATATTAATGGCCATGGGCGTCCTTCTTTTTCTCTCCTTTTGCGGGTTCATCTCCCTGTGTTTTGCCCATCTCAGGGCCTGTTCCTGTAATACATTCATAAGCCTTTTTCATCTGTTCCATCATCTCCATCTGGGATGCCTCTGTTGCTGTCTTTGGATCTTTGATGTGCACATCATGAAGGTCTATGGCCTTTTTGAGCCACTCCTCACGCATTTAAGCCTTGCCTGAGTGATCTGCTCTCTCTCTCTTCTTCTATCTCCCAATGCCTTTATCCCTGTCGCCCTTAAAGACTCCGAATATATGGCAAGTCCACTCCTCGGTGTTATTACCTCCCTTGAAAACATCTTGAATGGTAAGTGTTTTTGTTTTATCATGTCTGTAAGCCTTCTTTTTTTGTTTTTCTTTTCACCTATTGGGTAATATTTTATATCATCCAAAAGTCAAATAAAAAGGAGGCTTTTTAATTTTTTTGTTTTCCTATCGGCAATTTAGGGAGTTTACTTTAATTGATAATTTAAATTAAAATCATATTATTGTTAATAAGACTCTTGACAATTGTAATTTTATATTTACTAATTATAATAGTTGCTAAACTTTGCAACTGATTTACTACCTTTTAAGGAGGAGTGGGTATGGGAATGACACGCAGGGACTTTTTAAAGGTTGCTACGGTTACGGGAGGAACTGCCGCCCTGAATATTCAGGCATTGAGGCCGCTTATGGCAATGGGCAAAAAGCCGTCGGAGACGGCGAGATATATACCTACATATTGCGAAATGTGTTTTTGGAAATGCGGGGCAATAGCAAAGGTTGTTGATGGACGGGTTTCAAGACTTGAAGGAAATCCTCTGCATCCGGGCAGCAGGGGCAAGCTCTGCGCAAGGGGCAACGGAGGAGTGGGGCTTTTATACGATCCGGACAGATTGAAAGCTCCGATGATAAATACGGGCAAAAGAGGAGAGGGAAAATATAAAAAGGCTTCGTGGGATGAGGCTTTAAACGTCGTGGCTGAAAGGATGTTAAAGATAAAGGAAAGATACGGCCCGGAATCAATGGCGCTTTTTTCTCACGGCTCGCCCACCACTTATTTCCTTCATTTAATACAGGCATTTGGAAGTCCTAATTTTGCGTTTCCGTCATTTGCCCAGTGCCGGGGAGCGCGCATGGTCGGCTATGAGTTAACCTTTGGCGAGGATGTCGGATCTCCGGAGCGTCTTGACCTTCAAAAGAGCAGGGTGGTTGTGCTTATCGGAAGTCATCTTGGCGAAAACATGCACAACTCGCAGGTTCAGGATTTTGCCGATGCTGTCGGTAGCGGCGCAAAGCTTATAGTTGTTGATCCGAGGTTTTCAACCGCCGCAGGCAAGGCCGAATACTGGCTTCCAATAAAGCCCGGCACGGATATGGCGCTCCTGCTTGCATGGATAAATATTCTTATTACCGAAGGCTGGTATGACAAAGATTATATATCCAAATATTCAACAGGCTTTCAGGAACTCGCCTTAGAGGTCAAAAAATATACTCCCGAATGGGCTGAAAAAGAGACCGAAATACCGGCAGCGATGATTGTAGAAACTGCAAGACTAATGAGCCGTTATATGCCTTCTGTCTGCATTCATCCCGGAAGGCATGTAGCCTGGTATGGGGACGATACGCAGAGAGAAAGGGC
>JBKBUA010000015.1:17630-24934 GCA_046290845.1 Thermodesulfovibrionales bacterium | reverse complement strand
GACCCCATGATGTTTGTTGGATGTTTGTTGGATGTTGGATGTTTGTTGGATGTTTGTTGAAGGTCAGGCTATTGTGCTATAATCTTCATAAGATGGCAAGGCTGTGGAGGTGCAGAATGAAAAAGCTTGTTCTGTTTATGTTTATAACAGTTGCCTTCTCTATGCTATTACCCCAACCTCTACTGGCAGCTGAAAGAAATGAGACACTCACCAATAAAGAAATAATAGAAAGACTAACAAGGCTTGAAGAAGGTCAAAAGGCTATCTTACAACGCTTTGAGGATATTAACAAACGCTTTGAGGATATTAACAGACAACTTGACCGCATTACAGCAGTCTTTACTGCCCTCGTTATTGCAGTCATTGGTTTTGCCTACTGGGACAGGAGGACTATTATCAGAAAGGCAAAAGAAGAAACAATATCTCACTTAGAAAGAGAAGGTAGGTTCTCTGACCTTATAAATGCCATGAGAGAACTGGCAAAGATTGACCCAAAGGTAGCAGAGATACTAAAAAGATTTGATTTACTCTAAAAACAGTGACATTCCCATTTTCCCATAAAGGAAGGAGGTCCTTATGCCTGATATAGAAGAAAGGGTTGAAAGCCTTGAGACACTCCTTGGAAGATTCATCCTCCATACAGATATGTCATTAAACCGCTTAAGTAGAGAGGTCGACAGGGTCAGCAAAGAAGTGGACAGGGTCAGCAAAGAGGTGGATAGATTAAGTCAGGAGATGCGTGAGTTTAAGGATGAGATGCGTGCCTTCAGGGTGGAGATGAACAAAAGGTGGGGAGAGATTACTAACAAGCTTGGCACCTTTGCTGAAGACATGGTGGCGCCAAATACTAAAGGAATCGCAAAGAAATACTTTGGTTGTGAAGACTTTGAGGACTTTATGGTAAGAAGAACCAAGAGGCATTCAAAGGACAAGACAAAGAAAAGGGAATTTGATGTCATAGCTGTTTGTGATGAGCTGGTAATAGTAAATGAGGCGAAATCTACTGCAAGGATTAATTACATAGATGAGTTTATTGGGGTATTGCAGGAGTTCTATGACTATTTCCCTGAATATAGGGATAAAAGACTCATACCTGTTTTTGCCTCACTTTATCTTGGTGATGACGTAGTGAATTATCTTACAAGGCATAAAATTTATGCCATGGCAATAAAGGAAGACACCATGGACCTTCTTAACTTCGAAGTCCTCTCAAAATAATATACTAAAATCCCCACCTCGTGGGTTGTTGAAGTTAGAATGAAAAAGATTCTCCTGTTTACTATAAAATATTAACTTCTCAGGCAATAGGTAAGCCAGCCCTTTAAGGAAGCAGCTTGAGAAGCCCTGACTTTTTGATCTTGAAACCTCGAGCTGTGCTCTCCAGTACTACACCCTCCTTCTTGAGTCGTGACATGGTCCTCGATACAACCTCCCTTACCGTCCCTGTCATTGAAGCCAGATCCTGATGGGTAACGGATACATTCACGATGTCTTCAACCGTTTCCTTTTCCTCAGCCATCTTTAAAAGGCATAGAATAATTCTATCCTCAACACTCTTGAATGTTATATTCTCCACAAGGTCCGACAGGTATCTAACCCTCGAACAGAGACTCGAGATGATCTTAAGACCAACACCGCCCACTCCACCGCTTATGAGTTCCTTGAATTTTTCCGATGGTATCACTATAAGGGTCGATTCATCCATGGTCATGGCATTTACATGATAGGTCCCACAGTAAAGGGGTGCGCAGCAGAAATAATCACCCTGTTTCATAATCCTTATCAGTAATTCTTTGCCCTGAGGAGATGTCTTATAAAGTTTCACAGAACCTGTTATAATGATAAAAAAGAATCTTGCGTTTTCTGTTTCCTCAAAGATTACCTCGTTCTTCTTAAATCTCTTAACCCTTGCCATTCTCATTATAATATCGAGGTCATTATCCTTTAGACCTGAAAGACAGGGTAAGAGTCTCAATTCAGGCAACACATCAAAAACCTGACTCATTTTACCTCCCTAATTTACCCTCCAAGATAGGCTTTTCTGATCACTTCGTTGCTTAACAGCTCCTTTCCCTTCCCTGTTATTGTTATCTTCCCATTTTCAAGAACATAGGCCCTTTCTGAAAGGCTCAAGGCAGCCTGTGCATTCTGTTCAACGAGAAGTATTGTTACGCCATCTTCGTTTATCTCTTTAATTATCTTGAATATCTTGCTCACCATAATTGGCGAAAGTCCGAGGGACGGCTCATCCAGAAGAAGTATCTGAGGCTCTGACATAAGTGCCCTGCCTATGGCGAGCATCTGCTGTTCGCCTCCACTGAGAGTGCCTGCAGACTGCCTTTCCCTCTCCTTTAATACAGGAAAGAGTTCATATATCTTTTCAATCTGCCTCATGAACGAGGATCCACTAAACCGGAGACCCGAGGTTCTCGAATAGGCTCCCATCTCGAGGTTCTCCCTTACAGTAAGCCAGGGGAATATCCTCCTTCCCTCGGGCACATGACCTATTCCAGATCTCACTATATGATGAGCTTTCAATCCGCTTATCTTTCTGTCATTGAGAAATACATCCCCAACCCTCGGCTTCAGTACGCCTGATACCGTCATCAGTGTTGTTGATTTACCAGCTCCGTTACTACCTATCAGTGCAACGATCTCGCCCTTTCTTACTTCGATATCAATTCCTTTAAGTGCCTCTATCTGTCCATAAAAGGTATGAATATTAATGAGCCTCAACAAGGCTTCCCCTCCCAAGATATGCCTCTATTACGAGGGGGTCCATCCTGACGACATCAGGAGTACCCTCTGCTATCTTTACACCATGATCGAGAACCACTATCATCTCTGATATCCCCATAACGACCTTCATGTCATGTTCTATTAGAATAATCGTTTTACCTATCTTCTGCAATCTCAGGATTAATTCCATTACCGCAGAAGTCTCCTGGGGATTCATGCCTGCTGTTGGCTCATCTAAGAGGAGTATGGAAGGTTTTGTAGCCAGTGCCCTGGCAATTTCCAACCTCTTCTGATCCCCGTAGGATAGGTTAAAGGCAGCGGTATTAGCTCTGTCTTCAAGACCTACAAAGCCTAAATATTCCATTGCCAGGTCTGCTGCCTCCTGCTCTTTTGATCTAAAACCCTTGTCTCTTATAATCGTACTCAGAAGACCTGTCCTTATATGGGTATGTTCGCCTACCATAACATTCTCAAGGACGGTCATCTCTTTGAAGACCCTTATATTCTGGAATGTCCTCGCAATACCATGACGAACTATCTCATGAGGAGGTAAGCCTGTTATCTCCTTATCTCTTAAATGTACATGGCCGGCCGTGGGTCTTGTCAGGCCTGTAAGGCAGTTAAAAAGTGTAGTCTTTCCAGCTCCATTGGGGCCTATAATGCTCATAATAGAGCCTTCTTCTACCTTAAAACTCACCTCCTCAAGGGCCCTGAGACCACCAAAGTGTTTGGTCAGATCTCTTACCTCCAGTATGTAATTCATACCTTACGTCCTCTAAGACCAAAAAGGCCATGGGGTCTGAAGATCATCAAGAAAATCAATCCAGCGCCAAGGGCGAGCATCCTGTAAGACTGCACGCCCCTCAACACCTCAGGCAGCACAACGAGTATAACCGCACCTATGATAACTCCTTCGATGTTGCCAAGCCCTCCAAGTATTACCATGCAGAGTATAAGGACAGACTCGAGAAATGTAAAGCTCTCAGGTGAAACAAACTGCATCTTTGCAGCAAAAAGCGCACCTCCGAGACCTGCCCAAAAGGCACCAAAGGAAAAGGCATATAGCTTGTATAGTGTAACATTAACCCCCATTGCACCAGCGCTTATCTCGTCTTCTCTTATGGCTATCCAGGCCCTTCCTATTCTCGATTCCCTGACCCTCCTGATAATAATATAACATAGAACCACAGCAAGAAAAACGAGGTAATAATATCTATTCAACCTGCCAAGTGATATCCCATAAATAACAGGAGAGGCTATGCCTGTTATTCCATTAGGACCACCTGTAAGGGTATCCCAGTTGTTCAGGATCAGGCGTGTTATCTCTCCAAATCCGAGAGTAACAATGGCAAGGTAGTCTCCCCTGAGTCTGAGGGCTGGAATTGCAAGGACAAACCCCGACACAGTAGATGTAAGAAGACATAAAGGAAGCGATTGCCAGAAACCGAGTCCCATTCTGACATTTAAAAGTGCATAGGTATAGGCACCTATTGCGTAAAAGGCAACAAAACCGAGGTTCAGGAGACCTGTAAAACCTACGACGACATTCAAACCGAGGGCAAGTATAATATATATTCCAGCCAGTATGGCAACATCTATATAATAATCCTTCATAATAAATGGAAATAATATAAGGAAAAAAAACAGGGCAAAAACCGTATAGCCTTTATAAGATGCGTAGAATTCGGGAATCCTCAACCTCCTGAGATCTGGTTTGACCCTTTTCAGGAGAAAGAAAATCGCTATTACAGTGACAATTGATACAAACAGGGTAACAGCAGCTACGGGTCCTTTAAAGGGCAGGAACAATAATGAAAACCATAAGGCAACCAATATCGAACCTTTAAGGTTACTCATACCTTCTCCTCCCTTTTCTGACCAAAGAGACCCGATGGCCTTATCAACAAAACAGCTATAAGAACTGCAAAGGCATAGGCATCCTTATATTCACTCGATAGGTATGCCGCACCGAGGCTTTCGACAAGACCGAGGAGAATTCCACCAAACATAGCCCCTGGGATACTGCCTATTCCACCAACAACAGCCGCTGTAAAGGCCTTTATCCCTGCTATATAACCTATTGAATAATTGACAAGTCCATAATACATTGCCACCATTATTCCAGCTACCGAGGCAAGGGCAGAACCAATTATAAATGTTAATGATATGATGGTATCGATATCTACACCAACGAGAGAGGCCATAACCCTATCTTGAGCAACAGCCCGCATGGCCTTTCCAAATCTCGTCCTCGTAATAAATATATGAAGGAGGGCCATAAGAATAAGGGAGGTCAGGATTATTGAGACCTGAAGATATGTTAACCTGACACCGAAAAACTCGAGACCAGAGGTAGGAAAAAGATGTGGAAAGACCTTATCAGTCGCACCCTGAGTAAGCATTACAAAGTTCTGAAGGAAGATCGATACTCCTATTGCACTGATTAGAGGACTTAACCGCGGAGCATCTCTCAACGGCCTGTATGCAACCCTCTCAATGGTGAAGCCATAGGCAGCGCAGAACCCGGTAGACAGGAAGAATGTCAGCGTTAGAGATACAATCAGACTCTGGGATGATAGACCTGTAACAGTAAATAAACCAAAGAATATGATGCCTAAATAGGCACCAATCATATAAACCTCGCCATGGGCAAAGTTTATAAGTTCGAGAACACCATAGACCATTGTATAGCCGAGTGCTATGAGGGCATAAACACCCCCAACAGTCAGGCCATTAGCAATTTGCTGAAGGAACATGCTTAATTTTTTGAATGGTGAAAAGGTAAAGGAGTTTTTTTTCTTTACCTACCAATCTAATCACGCTTCACCAACTTTTCTCTTAATTTATAGGTCACGATCCTGCCACTTTAGATCATGATAAATCTCGGTTGAATCTCTACCAGGATTCCCTGACATAACTGTCCTGTCTTTCCCCTGTACCTTTGCTCTGTACAAATACCTATCTGCAGCCTTAATAAGATTCTTTGGGTCCTTTCCATCCTTTGGATAAGAGGCTACACCGATACTGACAGTAATATTCTTTCTGGGAAATTTCTTCCAGCTCGCAGGGATCAACTCTTTAATATTTTTTCTTACTCTCTCAGCCACCAGAAAAGCCTCTTCTGTGTCTGTTTGAGGCATTATGATAGCAAATTCTTCTCCTCCAATGCGCGAGAGTATATCTATGGACCTTATAGAATCCCTTGATATGTCAGCCACTGCCCTGAGTATCTCATCACCTGCCATATGCCCTTCCGTATCATTAAATAGTTTAAAGTCATCAATGTCGAATATTGCCAGGGAAAAAATCGATTCATATCTAATTGCCCTCTGGATCTCTTCAAAGAGCCTGTTATCAAAATACCTTCTGTTAAAAAGACCTGTGAGAGAGTCTGTTATGGAAAGGGTCTTCATCTCCTCAGCAATATTGTAGTACTGAGCACCCTTAATAACAACAGAGGCATAAGAGGCAAAGTGTCTGAGAAAAATCAGGTCTGTCTCAGAGAAAACCTCACCGCTTATCTTATCAGCAAGATTGAGGACACCTATTATCTCATCCCCTATCTTCAGAGGTATGCTTGCAAATGACCCTGTCCTGTAATTTGTCTTCTTTCGCGAAGACAATTCCTTTTCTATGTCAACAGCTATCAAAGGCATTCCATCCTTATATACCTTGCCCGCTATTCCCTCACCTACCTTGACACGTATATTGCTCGCAATCCATTTATTTATCCCCTTCACCGCCTTAATGAATAACTCTGACCTTTCCGGGTCTGGCAGCATGAGGGAGACCTTTTCCGCATTAGTCAGGATAGAAGATATCTCAACTATAGTATCATATATAACCTCTGGTTTTTTAAAAGAAAGACCAAGATTTGCAGTTGCAAGGTTTATAGCAGTGATCTCATCTATCTTTTTCTTGCAAAGTTGCTCCATCTGCCTCCCCTTAAGGACAAAACCCGCAAGGCTACAGAGTCTTGCGATAATATCAACCTCTGATTCCCTCAGGGTTAGATTGTAAATTGCCGCAACCGCTATGGTTTCCTCTCCAGAATACAAAGGAAAGAAATAGATTGTGTTTATATCATCTGTATAACCGAGGCGAAGGATATCGATAGTTTCACTTATTAAGAGGGGTCTGTGATTTGCTATCATCTCTGATATAGAACGAATATGCCTGTCGATTGAAACAGCACTTACCAACTCCGCAAGAGGCCCTGTTGAGACAGATGGTGTGAACCTATCCTCTTTAAGCTTCATGACAGAGATTGTTTCGCCACCAAAGAGAAAGATGATCGCATCAATGAGAAGACTGTAAATCCTTTTCTCGTCAACCTCCTTTAATATCTCAGCAAGAAAATCAACTACTATCTTCGCCTTCCTGTGCCTGTCAATGGAGAGATTTTTCTCAAAATTATCTCTTAAAGTTAATTCAAACAATTTTGATATATCTTCACACAAATGCGCAATTCTCTCGGTTTTATCAATCGTTATTATACTTGTTAAGGCCTTTATGTCCTCCTTTGAGAGACCATAGCCAAAGGCACTTTTGTCACAAAAAGCCCT
>JBKBUA010000015.1:0-17530 GCA_046290845.1 Thermodesulfovibrionales bacterium | reverse complement strand
ATATACCCCTCCTGAGTGATGCCTTTTCAATGCTATTTTTGAGAAATTCCCTGAATTCCCTGTTTCCCACAGGTGAGATCAAAAATCTCTTAATGAGCCGATCCTCTTTATCAGCCTGCACGAGGAGATTGGCATTATGGTCATAAATAGTAAAATCAACGCCAGTCAGGTCACTGACGATCCTTTTTATTAAAGCGATATAGCCCGAATCAATATACCTCGATCCCATGTCATGGTCTCCAGTATTCCATAAATCTTCCATCCTTCGTTATCCATACAACATAAGGAGCAACAGTAACATCTCCCCTCTCATCGAATCTTATCTTACCGAGGGCACCTGAGAATTCGAGGGAGTGGAGTTTGTCGATAATAGCCTTTCCATCTGTGGTTCCAGCCTCTTTAATAGCCGTGAGTAATATATTAGTAGCATCATAGGCATATATAGAATAAGGTCCGATCTCCCCAAACTTTTTTTCATAGTTCTCTATAAATGCCTTTGCAGTTGGTATCTTCTTTGGATCGGGACTGAAGGTTAAAAAGGTACCCTCAGCAGCCTTGCCAGCTATCTCTACAAACTTCGGGTCAATCGTCCCGTCTCCGCTCATAAAGGGGACATTTATCCCGATTTCCCTCGCCTGTTTAACCAGTAAACCTGCCTCGGGATAGACTCCTCCGAAATAAATCAAGTCAGGCTTCTTTTCCTTAATAGAAGTGAGAATGGTCTTAAAATCCTTATCTCCTTGAACAATGCCACCATAATATACAACCTCTAACTTGCCTGTTACATTCTTTTTGAATTCATCTGCAAGTCCCTGACCATAAGTTGTCTTATCATGAATGATAGCGACCTTCTTTATCTTCAATTCTTCTGTCACAAAGCGTGCGCCTATCACTCCCTGCTGGTCATCCCTGCCGCAGACCCTGAAGACTCCTCTGTATCCCTTTTCAGTTAGTTGTGGATTCGTTGATGCAGGGGTAATCATAGGAATACCTGCCCTGTTATATACATCCGATGCAGGTATCGAGCAGCTCGAGTTGAAATGTCCAATTATACCAGCCGCACCCTCATTCACAAGTTTATTTGCCACAGAAACAGCCTGCTTTGGGTCGTGTTGATCATCGGCAACTATCATCTGAATCTTTTTCCCCAAGATCCCTCCCTTTGAATTCCATTCCTCAACAGCCAGGGCAACTCCGTTCTTAAAATCTGTGCCCATCTTTGCCTGGTCACCTGTCATAGGTCCAGCAACTCCTATCTTTATGACCTCCTCCTTTTTCTGACAGGCTATGAGTGAGAGTAGAATGAACATAAATAAAGTCAAAAGTCTCTTCATAATTCCTCCGTTACATATTATTTCTTAAAGTATTCCTTTACCCTCTCGGATAGTTTTAAAGGTGTTGTTGTCATCTTTGGCAAAAAATCCTTTGCACCGAGGGCAAGGGCCTTCTGTATATCTCCGGGGACACTCCTTGCCGATAGTATCAAGACAGGTATATTTTTCAGATCAGGATTGAGATTCAATAACTGAAGGAGTTTAAACCCGTCTATTCCCTCCATCCAGAGATCAAGGATTACCAGATCAGGCTTATTTTCCTGGAGGCTCTTCAATGCCTCTATACCATCAGAGGCCTCAATAACAGTAAAACCATCGAGGGTTAACTTGTTCCTGTAAATAGCCCTGGATTGTGCGCTATAGTCAACGAGGAGAATAACCCTTTCCCTCGACTTCATAGCAACCTCTGCTACCTCATCAACAAAACTCCTGATTACAGAATATGCCTCGGGTGAAAGATTAAGGAACATCACACCCATTCCAATCCCTGGCTGGACATGCTGAACAATGCCCTTTATCTTTAGATCCCTGTCCATCAACTTAAAGGATAATTCGATCACAGCGCCAGTAACAAACTCTGCCTGCGTACTTATATACATTCCCTCCTCGCTTATATCGAGGGCATTTGCCCTTATTATCCCGTTTATCAGGACACCTTCCTGAATCAGGGCCCTTTTCTTTTCACGTTGCTCCTTCATAGGCCTCCTGTTATTTTCCGAAAAAGTTTGATGTTTCTTTCCATGTCACCTGAAAGCAATCCAGAGGCAATTGCAACAGCATCAGCACCTGCTTCAAAAACAGAAGAAATGTTTCCAGCATTTATTCCACCTATTGCAACGACAGGTATTTTAACATTTCTCTTTATCTCCTTTAATAATTCAAGCCCCTTTGCAGGGCCAGCATCCTTTGTCTCTGTCATGAATACAGGTCCAAAGCCAATGTAATCAGCCCCCTCCCCTTCAGCTGTAATAGCCTCGGAAAGGAAATGGGTTGATATCCCGATAAATTTTTTATCGGCAATCCTCCTCGCCTCTTTAATAGGCAGATCTTCCTGACCGAGATGGATACCATCGGCACCAATAGCAACCGCTATGTCGGTATGATCATTTACGGTAAGTGCAGCATTATATCGAAAGGTAAGTTCCCTTAATCTCAGTGACCAATGAAAGATAAAGGCCCTACTCTCATCCTTTTCCCTGTATTGAATCCACCTGATCCCTGAATCGAGAGCAGTAGCCACAACATCATATAAGTCTTTGAATCCCTTACTCCTCGAAAGGTTTCTGTCTGTTATAAAACATATCCTGTCAGGCAATCTCATTTCTGCGAACCTTCTACATTCAATCTCTCAATAAACTGGGTATTAAACTCGCCCTTTATAAAATCTTCATGAATAAGAACCTTTTTATGAAAGGGAATGGTTGTCTTTATACCCTCAATGATAAATTCATCAAGGGCCCTCCTCATCTTCTCGATCGCTTCCTTTCTGTCCCTTCCATGAACTATCAATTTGGCAATCAGGGAATCATAATGAGAGGGGACGGTCCAACCGCTATAGGCTGCTGTATCAACCCTTACTCCTGGTCCTCCAGGCTGATAAAGAAAGGTAATCTTCCCTGGAGAGGGAATGAACTTCTCAGGGTCTTCAGCATTAATCCTGCACTCAATAGCATGACCAGAGGGCCTGATCCTGCTTTGCTTGAACTCGATCGGATAGCCGGATGCGAGCTTTATCTGTTCCTTTATAATATCGATTCCTGTCACAACCTCTGTAACAGGATGCTCGACCTGAACCCTCGTGTTTACCTCCATGAAGTAAATGTTACTCTCGGCGTCAACTATAAACTCCATTGTTCCAATATTTCTGTACCTCATTGCCTTCGCTGCCTTAATCGCCAGTTCTCCTATTCGCTTCCTGAACTTCTCTGTCGAAAATGGAGATGGTGATTCCTCGATAAGCTTCTGATGTCTCCTCTGGATAGAACAGTCCCTCTCACCGAGATGGATAACATTTCCTTTATTATCAGCCATTATCTGAACCTCTATATGTCTGATCTCAGGCACATACTTTTCGAGATATAATTCACTATTACCAAAAGAGGCAAGGGCCTCTCTTTGAGCGAGGTGAAAGGCCTGCTCAAGGTCCTTTTCCTCCTGCACTACCCTCATCCCTTTTCCCCCTCCACCAGCAGATGCCTTAAGAAGGACAGGAAAGCCGATCTTTTTTGCCACCTTTAAGGCCACATCCTCTGAGGTGACGGGCCCGTCACTACCTGGCACAATGGGTATTCCTTTACGTTTCATTAACTGTCGAGCCTTAGCCTTGTCTCCTCCGAGCCGGATATTCTCAGAGGATGGGCCAATAAAGATAATACCTGATGTAGCACAGGCCTCGGCAAAATAAGGATTCTCAGCTAAAAAACCATATCCTGGATGTATAGCCTCTGCATCGGTAATCTCTGCAGCGCTGAGTATGGCAGGTATATTAAGGTAACTAAGAGAAGAATCTGCAGGCCCTATGCATATTGCCTCATCAGCAAGTCTGACATGCATGGAATCCTTCTCAATATCAGAATAAATCGCAACGGTCCTGATATTGAGTTCCTTACAGGCCCTTATTATCCTGACCGCTATCTCTCCTCTGTTTGCGATTAGTATCTTTTTAAATAATTTCATAATTCTATTAGGCTTTAGTCCCGCCTGGTTATGTGAAGAGGTTTCACCCATTCAACTAACTTACAGGTTCTATAAGGAAAAGTGGTTCGCCATATTCAACAGGCTGACCATTTTCCACAAGGACCCTGACCACAACACCATCAACATCGCTTTCTATTTCATTCATCAACTTCATTGCCTCGATTATACAGAGTACCTGACCCTTTTTCACCTTTGTACCAACATCAACAAAAGGTGGTGCGTCAGGTGAAGGCGATCTGTAAAAGGTCCCAACTATCGGAGATGTTACTGTAACAAGCCTCTGAACCTCTTCCTCCGCCTCCTTGGTTATCTCAACAGGTTTTATATGCTTCTGTTGAACCTCTAAGGGTGATATTATGGCATGTCTCCTTATCCTTATCTTTGTGCCGTCTTTCTCGATCTGGAGTTCGGCAATGTCTGTATCCTTGAGAAGGGTTATCAACTCCTTTAAGTCATCTATCTCCATCACTTTACCCTCTCTATATATTCAGATGTCCTCGTATCAATCTTTATAATGTCTCCCTCAGCAATATGAAAAGGTACCTTTACAACCGCGCCTGTCTCAAGTTTAGCAGGTTTGCTACCCCCTGAGGCCGTATCACCCTTGAAGGCAGGCTCTGTCTCTACAACCTTCAACTCAACAAACATAGGAGGTTCAACAGCTATTGGCTCCCCTTTATAATAAAGGACCTTCACTATCATCTCTTCCTTGATGAATTTCTTCGCATCACTTAGTTGTGCTGCTGTCAATGGTATCTGTTCGTATGTCTCGGTATCCATGAAGTAGAAGAGGTCTTCCTGACTGTAAAGAAACTGCATTTCTTTCTCTTCAAGAGGAGGGGTATCGAATTTCTGACCTGCTGAAAAGGTCTCATCAATAACCCTTCCTGTCTTCAGGTTTTTAATCTTCGTCCTGACTATAGGGGCCCTCTGCTGCATCTTGACATGCTGAAATTCTAAAACCTCATAAGGTTCACCCTTATACTCAATCTTTGAACCTCTCCTGAATTCATTTGTTGATATCAAGGCAACCTCCTTTCATATTCATAATTATAAACGAAATGAAGAAATTTTAATAATCCCGCCAGGCGGGACTAAATTATTTTCAATTCCTTTGGAAGACCCGTAAGGGTCACACTGCCATCGCTCGTAACACAAACCATATCCTCGATCCTGACACCTCCAAGACCAGGAATATATATGCCAGGCTCTATGGTAAAGACCATGCCTGTTTTTAACTTATCCTTTGACTTAGGTGATATAGATGGGCCTTCGTGAACATCAAGACCCACACCATGCCCTGTCCCGTGTCCAAAGTAATCCCCGAACCCCTTTTTCTTTATGATCTTCCTTGCTATTTCATCAACCTTCCCCGCCTTTATATTGGGCATTATCCCCCTGATGGCCTCTCTGTTTGCTGCCAGGACAGCCTCGTACATCTCTATTTTCTTCGATATATCACCGCCCTTTATCAACAAAGTCCTTGTCATGTCCGAGAAATACCCTCCTGCCTCACCGCCCCAGTCTATTATAACCAGATCGCCTTTTGAAAGCCTCTTTTCACTCGCCCTGGCATGAGGCATTGATGAATTTGAACCCGAGGCTACTATTATATCAAAAGGGAGCTTTCTACAACCTGCCCTTTTCAGGGCATCCTCGAGCCTCCAGGCTACTTCTATTTCCCTGACCCCTGGCCTTACGTAAGGCAATACAGAATCAAAGGCATCTTCAGCGCGTTTAATCGATTCCCTGATTAATCCTATTTCCTCCTTATCCTTAAGTATCCTGAGGCCTTCCACCACAGATCTTAATGGCATTATATTCAATCCTACCATTAAAAGGGAGGAATAAAATTCATAGGTGACAGAGGATTCTACAGCGATCTTCTTTATCTTAAGGTCTTTGAGAAGCTTATGAATAGCCATTAACAGACCTTCTTTATATATAAATATCTCCCAGTTCTTATCCCGAGAAAGAAGTTTTTCCGCATCCTCCTTATACCTGAAGTCCGTTATAAAGATGTTCTTTCCCTGTGTTATAAGTGCCAAGGCGGAGGAACCTTCGAATCCTGTAAGGTATTTTACATTGGTTATATTGCTTATAAGAAAGCCCTTAAAACCCCGCCAATTGAGGGTTCTCTTAAGGTTTTCGAGATGAAGACCGTAATTGACCGCTATCGTGAGACTCCTGATAGAATATTTCTCGATGCAATCAGGGCAAGGATATAACTATCGGCACCAAAGCCCGAGATCTGACCTTTACAGACCTCCGCAATAAAAGACCTTCTCCTGAAGTCCTCTCTCTTGTGGATATTCGAGATATGTACCTCTATAGCTAACTTACCAACAGCACTTATAGCATCCCTTATTGCAATACTGGTATGGGTAAAGGCAGCCGGATTAATAATTAATATATCATAATCAGCCCTTTGTATAGCCCCTATAATCTCTGATTCACTGTTGGACTGAATTATCGCTGCCTCAATGCCGAGTTCAGAGGCGGTCTTATTTATCCTATCATTGATATCATCCAAGGTAAGGGTCCCGTAAACATCGGGTTCTCTTTTGCCAAGGAGATTAAGATTAGGTCCATGTATGATGAGGGCCTTCATGCTAAAATTCAGTTTCTATCTTTGGAACTATTGTCTTGAGGAGAAATCGAGCCTTACCATAATTACCCTCGGGTTTTATGACCATGGCAAGGTAATAATCAGGATTTATCTGCCTCATTATTATCCCGCATCTTTCTGATACAATAGAAAATTCCCTCGCATCGCCAAGCCTCAGGTTTTTAGAGGCAAGGTTAATATCCCTTATCATTGCCGAGGCCTCTGCACTAAGGTCCTCAAGATTAATAAACTTCTCAATGGCATACTCCTCAACAGGTATCCCGTCGGAGGCTATTATTGAAGCAGAAAGAGCGCCATCAACCTTATCAACAATATCTTTAAGAATGGCCGAAAAACTCATCCCTTCGTCTCCGTATACCTTCGAGAAATGCCTCAAGTTTTAAGACCGTCTCCTCATCCTTACCCAAGAGCTTGAGAAGATTCTTCAGTTCAGCAATCCTCTGAAGCACCTTCTTATTATCAGGATATTCCTTCAACAATGCCTTATATCTGTCAAGGGCATTAAAATATTCTCCCTTTGAAACAAGACCATCTGCCTCTGTGAGGTCTAAGTCCTCTTTAACCAATTCCAACTCTTCAATCGGTTCGGCAGGCTCACGATACATCGGTTCAGAAAATTCATGCTGTATAGAAGATAGTTCCTCATAAAGGTCTTCTTGTGGCCCTGTTGTTTCGGTTTCAGGTAGCTGTTCAGGGACTTCCTCCTCATGAATATGTTCTTTTATGTCCCCGATGTCTGCAACTGGGGATTTAACCTCTATCATGTCTTCCGGCAATACCTCAACAGGCTCTTCACCTGAGAGGTCAAAGACCTGGTCCTCAGGGATACCGAAGAATTCTTCCGTCAATCCTTCTTCACCTGGAATCTTCGCACGATCTTCTTCAGTTGGAATAGAGGCTTCGCCTGTCCTCTCAAATGTCTCTGTCATCTCCGCAGGTATTTCGGCAGTCTCGATAACCTCTTCCTCGGACAATTCTTCCACAGTTTCATCGTGAGCGTGTCGAACCGACTCCGGCAAAGGTGCTTCTGTTAATGTTTCCATCGCCTCAGAGATTTTTTCTTCCCCAGGCTTCTCTATACTTTCTATGAATGCCTTGGCATCTTCATCGAGAGGGTTTATTTCTAAAACAGCCTTATATTCAGCTATAGCCCTATCAATCTCGCCTATGTCTCTGTATATCTCGGCAAGCTTCTTGTGGGCAAAGAGGTTGTCAGGGATTGCAGCAATTACCTTCTCGAACTCCCTTCTTGCATCCTCGACCATCTTCTTTTCAAGATAGATCTTTCCAAGGGCAACGCGAGCACTTGTGTAACCGGGGTGCTTTTCAAGTCCCCTCAACAATACAGAGATAGCCTCATCGAGCATACCCGCCTTTCTGTATTCCTCGGCAAGGGGAAGAAATAGCCTCGAATTAGGGTCCCTCTCGACCCTGGCCTTTAATTTCTCTATCTCATCCATTGACATGATTTGACAAACTCACCATATTTTATCAGAAAATTACTAAAAGTCAAACAAATTTTAAAAAGTATACTACAGTTCAGAGAATATTTCGTAAAGTGCAATCTCTACGTCCTTTAAAATAAGCGATTTAACGCTTCCGGTCCTTTCTGCCTTCTGGCTCAATGAGAAATGACCATTTTCGTTAAAATAGACCTCTACAGAATTTATCTCAGGGTCAACTATCCAGTATTCCTTTACCCCTGACCTTTCGTAAACCCCGAATTTCTCTCTCAGGTCATAATGGGCTGTGGAGGGTGAGAGTATCTCTATCACAAGGTCAGGCGGGCCATAAATACCATCTTCTTTAATAATTCCCCTTCTCGCATTAAAAATAAATATCAGGTCTGGCTGAAAGGCGTTCTCATCATCAAGATAGACATCAATAGGTGAAAACAGGACTATACCACTTGCCTTTGTAAATTGCCTTATCCTTTCTACAATGTTTCCAAGTATTATCTGATGTCTCGGATTTGGAGCAGGCGTCATGATAAGCTCTCCTTCTATGAGCTGATATGGTGCCCCTTCTGGAAGGAGCTTATAATATGTTGTTGTAAGTCTTTTTTCTTTTGTAAGCGGCATTGTTTCTCTCTGTTAAAGATAGTCTATCAATCCATGAAGAGGCATGTCAATTATCGAGGTTCTTTTTTCAATACATTAAATGATCTCAAATATTTCAGCCTGTATCTTTCTGTTACAATTTTTGCATGCCCGTCTTCATTTTTATCTTAATCCTACCCTATTTTAAGGACAGTACCCCGTCTACTTACTATGCAAAAACCTTGGTCTCGAGCCTTTCTATCCTGCGGATAAAATCATGCACTATTTCCTTGTCAGATAAGGCCTTCTTTAGATCTCCTCTGATCTCGGATACCTCAAGATATAAAGAATCTATCCTCTTGTTTGTATCATCTATCCGTTTATTCGTATCATCAAGCCTTTTGTTTGTCTCATCTATCCTTGCAGTATTTGCATATATCTCTGCCTTTAACTCTACCCTGAGTTCATCAATCTTTTTGTTTGTATCGTCAATCCTTTTGTTTGTATCATCTATCCTCTTGTTCATCTCATCAATCGACCGTCTTATATCCCTGAGTTCATTTTCTATATTACTCTGGCGTGCCTCCATACTACCCTGTCGTGCATTGAGGGATTCTATGGCAAGCCTGAAACCGCTGAGTTCTCCTGTTACAGAGGCCTTAAAATCCCTGAATTCCTCCTTTATTTCACCTACTACTAAATCCCTTATTTTTTCTGCTATCTTCTCTAATTCCATAGGATTACCCCCTTCTGGCCGTTCGTTCTCTTAAGACCCGTCTTCACTTTATTTAATCCTACCTGAAATTATGGGTAAAAGCAAGAGGATTTGCTTTCGAGCCTTTGTATGGATTTTGAGGAAAACAAGGTTACTTTGATACTCAAACCCTATAGTCCCCTCGAGGTTATAAAAAGCCTCCCCCCGTGGCCGTCAGTGACTGAGACCGTGAGAGGGGATTTGCCTTTGAAGTCAGGAGGGACATTCCATGTATCAGTCTGTAGATGGGTTTCTTGCCATGCCAGAAGGGCGGATTTGAGGTTCCTCAGAATGCATTTTAAATGTTTACATGTTCTTTTTTAATCTCTATAATCTCAGCATCTTTATCGGTGTATTCTTCCACAATAGGTCTTAAGATCTCCTCTACAGGATAATCTTCAGGATTAAGTATTTCTATTCCTATTAGGTTACCCTTTTCATCCAAATCAAGATTCAGTTTCTCATTTATTTCAACTGTCCTGCTTCGCTCTTTCTCCTGAAGTCTAATATAAAGAGCCTTCGCATAACGGTCATATTCTATCTTCATTTTCCCTCCTAACTGTTACGATCTATAATCGTAATAATCTCGTATCGCGAGAGACTTCGTCTGAAAACAATCTTCAAGAGTTTATTCCCTAATGCTTTTATAGCAACCTCTCTCCCGTCATCCTGAATATAGTGGCTATCAGGATTTTCGATACATTCAATGATCTCAAAGATTTCAGCCTGTATCTTCCTGTTACGGTTCTTTGCATGCCTCGTCAGGATAACCTTCATTTTATTTTAATCCTACCCTATTTTATAGATAATAGCAAGACAGAAGGCTTCTGGTTTAACTGGCGTAGAGGGTGGAATAATTGTAAAGCACGTATGTGATTCTATCTCCCCTCAACCCCGATGGTCACCTCAAAGTTATAAAGCGCCTCTCCGCCATAACCGTCGGTGACTGAGACCGTGACAGGCGCCTTGCCTTTGAAGACTGGTGCACATTTCATTTAATCAGCCCTATATTAGCAATCGTCATGCCTAAAGCGGATTTGAGGAAATAGATACAAGTTTTAAACTTCCAGCAATTCTACCTTTATATCATAACCAAGTTTATGGAGGTAATCGTAACAATCATCCCATATAAGGCCAAATTCACGGACATCTGCAAGTCCTATGCGAGCGAGGATTCCCCTTATAAGTTCGAAACTTCTATTCTCGAAATCAGCTTCCTTTATCGCCTTTTCTGCCCAGTTAACGAGAGTTGGAAGATCTATCTTTCTGTTTATATAATTTATAAGCATCTCTGCAAGCATTTTTTTCGTTACAACCATTGCTAACCCTCCTTTATCCTCTTATGGCCTTTATCCAGAGGAAATTTTTCGTGGATTTCTACCTGAAGCACTATCTGTGCATCCCATGGCAACTTTTTTGCAAACTCGGGATGTTCAACGACATATCTATCGAATTCGGTCACAAGTATCGCATGTTTTTTCTCCATTAGTTTCATAACTCTACTCTTGAGTATTTTATCTTCATACCTGTTGGCCCCTTCAAAATATCTCCAAAGATATGGGAAATATACTGTTATCAATACTGGAACGACCTCAACCCCTTCAGCCTGAAGCCTTCAGCTTATTTAAGGCATGCCAGCCTCCGAATTTATGCAACATTAGGGTTAAGCCTTGCTCGGTAGCAATTCGCTATCAAATTCGCATGTAAATAGCGACCCTATAGGAAATTTTTTTGAGGCATCTAAAATCTCGATTCCAACAATCTTTCCATTTTCTGTTGTATCAATATTGATGCCCTCAGAAATTTCTATCACACCCGAGGGACTTTCATCTGAAAGCCTAATATAGGCTGCATCCACTTCTTTATCATAATATATCTTCATCTCGATCTCTCCTTCTTTAAAGGGTATGTTGTTATAACCTCGACACAGTTATCTTCTATCGCAAATACTACCTTTAACGGGTAGCCGTATTTGATCCTTAAATCATAATTTACTTCTTCATGTTTCCCTGATAGTAATTCTCTATCCATTATAGCAGATTTTATTGTTTCTTTCACATCATCTTTATCGATTTTGTAGAGGTCTATCCTTCTATTGGCATGCCTTGAAAAGCGTATTTCCATCTTTTTTCCTAATATCTGGAACTTATAGAAATGCTAAGAACTCTATTTACTTTCAACCCCGATGGTCACCTCAAAGTTATAAAGTGCCTCTCCGCCATGACCGTCGGTGACTGAGACCGTGAGAGGGGATTTGCCTTTGAAGTCTGGAGGGACATTCCATGTATCAGGTCCGTGGATGGATTTATGATCATATCAGGAGTTACTCCACTTTATCCAGAAGTTCAAAAAACCGTTCTCTTGTAATTCCAGCAGTTGTCATATTGGTGCGGATATGGGCTACAGGAACCAGCCTTGGGCTTGTTTTTATAACAAGCGGCCTTTTTATGCCACCCTTTGTCATTATGATATGATCCCCCTTTTTGCGTTGAACAACAAAACCGTCAAGTTCAAAGATTTTAATCAAAACTTCGTAGTGGATAGGAATTATTTTTCTTTCGTGCATCAAATCAGATGGCAAGTGCAAGGGCTTCTTCAGCGATAGGCTTTCTCGATACCCATAAATCACCGCTTTTTGAGAAACCTGATTCCTCAAGGACATCTTCAAGCGTTCCCATCCTCTCGCATTCTTCGATAAATGCTTCTAAAGCCTCTTTAACAGAGGCTTTTGCATCATCAACGGTGTCTCCAAAACTCGAGACATTCAACTCCGGGGACAGGGCAACATAAACATCTCCTTCTTTAAATATCTCAATCCTCACAGATATATTCATGCGTATTAACCTCAATGTTCAACAATATTCAATCCAATCACTGTTATGCGTAATGCTTGCTTCTTTTCCGGGTAAATGTTCTACCAGCGAGATTATCTCTGTATCTTTTATCTTTATGTTTAGCTGTGGCATAAAAAACCTCCTCTTTTTAAAGGATTATATCATAAAAGAGATAATTAGCGGGCACTAAGTATTACTGTGTTGCCTTTATAATTAAAAGCAAAATAATCCCAGGACTGCAGTCTATCTCCCCTCAACCCCGATGGTCACTTCAAAGTTATAAAGTGCCTCACCACCATGACCGTCGGTGACTGAGACCGTGACAGTATGCGTGCCAGCATCTTTCTCACTGACTTTCCATGTTATCAGACCAGTCGATTTGTCAATAACCATGCCTGCAGGAAACTTTTTGAGCGTGTATGTGAGTGTATCACCATCTGGATCGGTGGCGCGGATGTGTCTGGTATATACCCTCTGGTCAAAGTTAAATTTATTGTCTTTGATGATTATAGGTGGCATGTTATGCATTATACTGCTTATCATTGCGGACTCGCCATAAACATCTCCGTCAAAAGGGGTAACCTTCACTGTAACTCTATCACCTCTTTTAAGAGGGCCGTTTATCTGTTTATCTTTCCCACTTTGATTTCCATTTATAGTCCATTCATATGTAAAAGTAATATTATCATTATCAATATCGGCCCCTGAAACTTCAGCGCTTAAGGTATAACCAGATTTTGAAGGTACCTGAACAATTTTAATCTCCTGTACCTCAGGCGGAGAATTTTTGATCTGAATGATATTTGATAGTATCTCTTTGCCGTGTATTGTAGCCTTCGCTTGAACCAGATCGCCTTTTTTTAACTCTGTTGTATGAAACTGACCCATCCGATTACTGATAAAAGGTTTCCCATTGACAGCCCATTCTATTTCTGTATCATGAATGCTAAACCCTTTCGGAGACGCATATATTGTTGAGTTACGAATGGCATCTGTAGGTATAATCTCTAATGAATATAAAACAGTGTTTGTCTGTGTCGGCGCCGTCATAGACACACTTTTATCCTCTATAACTGAAGACCCTTGACTTTCCATTTCAACTGGCTTCTCCGATGAGCAGGACAAAAGAAATATCAGTACCATTGAACAAAAAATGATGCATATTGGACTTATCCTGACAATATACAAAAAAATAACCCTGATCTTTTGATTGGTCGTTGCCTTCAATTTTTCAAATCCACAATCTTCTTAAAGTCCGTAATAATGACTTTATCTGGATGCTTTTTATCAACATACTTTATTTTTAAGGTAATCTCTAAAGCCTTCAGATATCTAAAGTCAAATAATCCTACACTATCAGGGTTATGGTCTGGAGGTACTTTATCGCTCCAGTCATTTTCCTGAATACCACCCTTTAAAGGATCATTGGGGAAGGCACCATAACCATATCTAATCTGAAAGTCTTCAACATAAGGCATCACCTTGTTCTCATTCCTGTAAAGCCAGTATACATCAGAACCGTCAGGATACTTTTTCCCCGTTGAGTCTTTCCTCACATACCATGCAATAGCTGGCACCACCCGAGAATCCTGGGGGTAGTTCTTAATTAGATAATCATTGCTTAAAAGGTTTATAGTATTTCCGCTCATGGTTGCTATCCTGTGACCCTCCACATTTTGCCCATCACTTATAATAAGTGATTTGTTATCCTTAATATCTTTGCCGTTTTGATCTGGGTCGCTTCTTTCGTCGCTACTGTCTATGTTTATGGTGTCTACCGTTATTTGGGACGTCCCAGAGGTTGCCGGAGATGACAATGGTGATCGGTAACCACCGCTGTCATTCTTGCTGTTTGCAATTCGGGAATAATAATCTGTAGGGGAGGTTGGGATTAAACCGTCATCTTTTTGATCGTCTGTAAAATCCCTCAAGATCTCCCATCCATCTGCCACAAAGAGTCTATCTGTGCCGCTTTTGCAGAAATTCTCATTGCCAGCATTACAATCATTATGAGAGGCAACCCTTGTTTCCACTGGTAAGCCAAATCCTGCCATTTGAATATCCCTTTCGAGAAGCTTGAGAACTGTTGCAACATCAGAATTTATCATGGTCAACTCCGACTCTCTGGTTGTTGAATTAACAAAGTAAACATATGCAGAAAATGCTGCCGCTAAGACGATACCAAATATTCCTATAACTACCATCAATTCAATAAGTGTGAAACCTTTGCTTACCTGCTTTATCATCAGATTTGTCTTCATGGTTTATACTCATTAAAGAATACAAAGGTGAGTGTTTTAAGTTTGCCTCCTGAGATCCAGTTGATATTCATCTCACAGCGCTCAAGCACAGGATAGGATAGATAGTTTGCTATAACAGAGAGTTTTAGTGTGTGATCATAGTCAACAGATCTACCATTAATGTTTTTAGTCACGGTTACACCTTTGTATACGCAGTAGGTAAAAGGCGACCCACAGCTTGTATCTATGCCTGAAATTTGATACTTAGAATCCAATCCTCCAAGGCTCGCCTTATATCCCATAGCTGTTGTTAAAAGCGTGTTAGTCCTCAGGCCAGTATATCCAATTAACTTGACCCTTTCTATCTCCCCGGTCGCTACCTCCTTTGCTATGATAAGCCGCTTGTTAGCCTCGTTTACCTGAATAGCTGTAATCTGAAGATTCATGAGCCCAAGCAGGCCTACCAACAATATGACTATCGCTACCATGACCTCAATAAGTGTGAACCCTTCTTTGAAATGTACTCTCATGGCTATGTGATGAGTTCTGACCATTGTTAAAGGCATTTCGTGCTTATTTTTATGCATCATACTGTCGCCCATATTCTTTATTTATGTTCTAAAAATCATGCCAGTTGTTATTATTATCGCACAACCCTGACGTGGTTTCTTCGCACCTTTGAATTTGGAGGTGGCCAACGATTGATACGACTGTAATCCTCACCTTATTCATTCCCAACTTCATCTGAATTCTTCTACCTGTAGCATCTGAATTTAAGGTTCCAAGGCTCGTAAATTCCAGGCACCGCGCATTGGAGATAGAGGGACAGCTTTGAAGGGGATTGTCTCCTGCCTCCATTGTTATACCGCTTTGGCATACACCCTCTACTATGATTGTTTCGCCTTCATCGTAAAGTTCGTTACGGTTTTTGTCAAGAAAGATAAGATAGTGTTCGCTGTCTCCGTCACTATTGAAATCCTGTGGAGTATCTTTTGTAACTACGACCACAGCCCGCTGCCCATCAGCTTGGGCCTTTGCCCTTGCCTGCTTTATGTCTGATGCAAGCCTTTTTACGCAGTCCTGCACTCTATATTTCTTTATACTACTTGACAGTTCAGGCGCCGCCAACGATACAAGAACGCCCATGATTACTAAAACCACCGCGATCTCAATAAGCGTAATCCCAGCTTGTTCTTTTATAGTCGCAGGCAATCTATTTATCTTATAACCCTCCATAGAAGGATATTAATAGCCTGGGTGAACTTGTCAGGATTAAGCATTATCTTTATGAGGTTTCCTGTAGAGACATTCACAAGTCCAGCTGCGACTATCTGCCCCTCGCCACTTTTGCCGACATAGATCATTGGGTTGCTTGGGATACCTTGCCCAGATGATACTTCAATGCTCCTTGTAGCTGTAACATTTCCTCCGAGGAGCATTAAGCCAGACTCGTAAGCCCCTGTTTTATAAGAAACACTATAAAACCGTGCTGCTCCTCCACCACAGGGTTCATTTTGAGGTGTATAGGTGCTGAAAAATACATAACCACCATAAACCTCGGGTGGACTTAGTACCCTCTCATTCCTGTTTTTAGTGCTTTGCTGGACATTTTTACAGGTGGAGTTGCAGTAGCCTGAGCTATGCCCCTGAGAGGTGCAAGAATTTACACAATCTTGGTCCACCGTCCCCGTAAACTCAACATCTGTAGGGTCATCATGGCCAAGCTCTATAAACCAACTTAACTGGCCTGGATTAGTTGCTGTTGAATATGTCATATCCGTTAAATCTGTATCTGTATACGGTAAGGGATTTGCCCTTTCAATTAGGCCGTAGAATCGCTGATATGGATAATTGCCGTCATATTCATTATAAACGCCGGTACCAAAATAAACCCAGAATTGACCATTGCCGCCAAAGGCAATTCTCGGCTGCGAAGTGATGGGTCTCTGTGGACCACGACCTGGAACATTAATGTCAGAAGTATCATAATCTGCTGGTTTAAAGAGCATGTCCGAATCCGCCAGCATTACCGTTTCAAGGAAAGTTGTGATAACACCAGGAATTGAAAGGTCTATTCTCCACAATGCACCGTAGTAATCTCCAAAGAATATCTTCTGTATATACCCGTATCTGGTGTCTCTTAAGAGAGCAATATTTGTGGTTATGTTGCCTTTTTTATTTGATACCTGAACCTGCTTGATAATATTGCCTGTTTCAATGTCAATAACTGTCAAGTATGCCATCTTTGATAAGTTCTTTATATCATTGGGGTCAAAACCTGAACCTATGATTGCAACCCAGGGATTAGATGAATTATCAGCCGTACATGGTTCTTGCCTGCACAATCTGCCCATGGCAGGCGCAGACCATGACTCACCTATTTTTGAGAATTCGGTGGGGTTTGTTTGAGCATTTATCTCCCACATCAACTTCGGAGAGTGAGGGTCAGTTATATCAATAGCAAAAATGGCCTGCCCGCCACTTCTCAACCCGCCTAAAAGTACAGTTTTATATCCGCTGTTTGTCTTTATGTCAATGGCCCTCAGAAGGCCGTCCGTAGTGTACTCATGATAGCCGTCAGTAGTTCTCTGTAACATCGGAAGCGTGGCGTTAGGTATAAATGCCCACAATTCGGTAGCCGCTGTATCCTTTTTATACTTATTGAGGCTTGTATCAAAATAAGCCATCCTGACAGCATGCACCATGCCTTCATTCGAACAGAAGTAGGCAACCAGATCCCTGTTGTTATTGTTATTTGTGAACTCTGAGTAAGCAGGGTCCGCATATATCATATTAGGCACACCAACGACGACGGGATTGGAATGAATAACATCGCCAAGCTTCCACTGACATGTCTCTGCGCTACCGCTTGTGCACTTGTTACGTGTATCTGACCTTGGATAACCAATGACATATTGTCCTCTTACGAATTTAATGAGATTCTCTGTGTCTGTAAGAGTAGGAAGTCCCATAAGGGGTTGCGAGGTAAGGGCATTGCTCAGG
>JBKBUA010000157.1:0-3745 GCA_046290845.1 Thermodesulfovibrionales bacterium | reverse complement strand
TCCCACATCTATATGAATGAACTCGTTATATCTCCCAACACCCCCTGCCTTAAAGGACCGAGCCATCTCATAGAGCCTCCCCATATCCACAGAAGGAAGACAGAAGTCTATTGCCTGACCATATAGATGAAGGCTATTCTTTGCCACACCGCCTCCGACACTCCTCAGGTGGTTATTGTAAAGGGGAGACCTGTAACCTGATATGATATGTACTAACGCGTCCCTGTTAAAGGAATCTTTAATATGGCTCAGCAGATCGATAACCCTCAGGTCTATCTGCCTTATCTCATTCGTATAGGGGCAACGGAGCATATAATAAATATCCCTTAAGGCAGATGGGTCATATCTGCCGTCCTTGAAATACCTTATAACCGCCTCTTCTCCTGAATGGGTGTTATAGAGGTTCAGAATCCTTTCTCCCTTTGCGGAGGCAGATACCTTTCTGAAGGGATTGAAAAAGAGGCCTGCAATGGCTGCCTTCAAGAGATTTCGTCTTGTTATCATGATAAACCTCCAGATAAAAACTATTGTATGTTATTTTACCGAACCTTCTTATTTCAACCCTAAGGCTGCCCATCATCATTTCTAACGGTATAATCTTTAAGGGGTCTGGCCGATGATCCTGACCCTTATACCTTCCTTTATAACATGGAATTTACCATCATCCTCAAGTGGAGAGATGGCCCATTCAAAGAGCCTCTTAGAATCCTGAAGTATTGGCTCTTTAGGGTATTTGTAGTATTTCTTCTGCATCTCTTCATCATAGAGCCCTACACATCCATGAGATGCAGGATAACCTGGTACGTCACGACCATGGATCCAGTAGGCAACTCCTGCCCGGCTTATATGGAACCTCAGACCATAATGCATGGGGTAGGGTATGTTCGTCTTCTCAATGAAATAGAGGGATGAGCTGTGACGACTGTTATAGGCAGTGATCCGGAAATCCCCTGTTGGCGTCTCGTTCCCTCTCTCACCTGTTGCAGCAGGTGTTGAGAATACGAGTTTGCCATATTCATAGGCACCGAGGAATTGCTCTGAAAGATCGATAAGGATGAACTTTGCCTTATCCTTTGCAGGTTCATAGTACTGGGGAAGGGGGGAGAAATTCTCTATATCCTCAAGGCGCTTTGGAACCTTAATTGGAATGCCAGGGTAGATATGGCGCCTGTCTATCCTGTTAAACCTCGCCACATCTATCCACCTTTCACCGAAGAGTTTCTCAAGGGTCTCACCCTTCTTTATGCGACGGCATTCCCACTCGATCCTCGAATCACTGGGATACCTGACCTTACAGGCCGAACGGACGATATGGCCTGAATGGGCCTGAGAGGCCATGAGATATAGAATGACCGGTATTAATATATATATCCTAAATTTTCTCATTACTATAAAAAGATAGGTTATTATAAACCAAATCCTGGTAAAAACTTGCTCAGTCTTTGATTAACGAACACCTCTTCTGCTATTCTAAATGGAATGAATTCAATATGGTTACAAGACGGGAGATAGAGAGATACATTGAAGTATAAAAGAGGTGATGATGAACAGGGTAATGATAGCAATCCTAAAGGTACTTAACAAGCAGAGTTCAATCATAGGATCAAGGGAGATATCGAGACAACTAAAATTTCACGGTATTGACCTTACAGAGAGAACGGTGAGATACTATCTCAGGATCCTTGATGAAAGGGGATATACGGAGGTCTTTGGAAAGGAGGGCCGGAGGATAACAGAGAAGGGGAGACAGGAACTCCAGCATGCCCTTGTCCTTGAGAAGACTAATTTTATCATCAGCAAGATAGAGACCCTTTCCTACCTGACGACATTCAATCCTGACACTATGGAAGGTGATGTAATACTGAATGTCTCGTTTATTTCCGAGGATCACCTCGAGGATGCCCTTAGGATAATGAAACCTGCATTTTCATCTCCTTATGTGATGAGCAAGAGATTCATTCTTAAAAGAGCAGGTGAGATGATAGGAGATGTGATCGTTCCAGAAGGGAAGGTCGGGATAGGGACGGTCTGCAGTATTACCATTAACGGGATATTCCTTAAGGCTGGCATCCCTGTGAACTCGAGATTTGGCGGTGTCGTGGAGATAAGTGATAGAAGACCTGTAAGATTTCTCTCTCTCATAAGCTATGAGGGGTCATCCCTTGATCCCCATGAGGTCTTTATAAGGAGCAGGATGACAGCGGTCTTAAGTGCTTTAAAGAAAGGGGAGGGAAAGATACTGGCAAGCTACAGAGAAATACCGGTGGTATGTCTTGAAAAGGTAAGGGAGATATCAAAGACATTAGTGAAAAAAGGTATAGGAGGTATTCTTCTTATTGGTTTTCCGAACAGTCCTGTTCTGGATATTCCACCTGGTATTGACAGGGCGGGTATAGTCATAGCAGGTGGACTTAATCCAGTGGCAGCACTGGAGGAGTCGGGAATAGAGACTCATAGTGCTGCCATGTCTACACTCTATCCCTATGCTGAGCTAAAGACCCTCAGCGACCTTTAGGCCAGGTATCATGACACGTCGTAAGTGGAAGGATTCTTGTGAAGGATGTGTTATGGCAGTGTTTCTTACCCTGTTATAGCACTAATTAGTCTGTCAATGGGCACCTGTCCAGTCTTTTATCCTCCAGCAGAGATACCTTGCATAGTTATAGGGCAGAAAGAGGGGACGGTTGTCATTATAAAGCCCTTTTATGGCATCAGGCAATGGGAAGAGTGTCATGACTATAGAACCTGTTATATTTACCCACTTATCGAGCGCAAACCTTCCAACGAGCCTGTCCTTGTAACTCTCATTAACGCTCATATTTTCAGCGGCAAAATATCTCAGGAGCATCACTGGTTTCCTTATTTTAATACCTTCAGACAGTATCCTGAAGGATCTCAATTTTTCTAAATCGTCTTTCCAGAGGTTTTTCAACTGGCTCATGGTTATATACGTTGTCTTCAGCAGGCCGATCTCTTTCAGGCGTATCAAGAACGATCTCCAGTCGATGACAGAGTCGTATTTATGCATAGCCCATAGAATATCGACCAGAATCCTCATCTCCCTGAAAGAATGGGTGTGATGGTGGATAAGAAGCGATATCATCGTCATCTCAGGGCTGAGACTGAACTCTCCCTGCCCTTTACTGATCACGTCTTTCCATATACCTTCTGCTCTGAGATTAAATAAAAAAGGCATAGCAAAGTTCCAATGCAGTTCCACAATTCCAGGGCCTGTCTTTTTCAGATACTTGATATGATGGAGTTTATGGATGCAGTATTCCAATGGCATGGTCTCTTCAGGCAGATACCCGAGAGCGTTTAGAGTACGGTTTGCAGCCTGAGCGTCTTTTTTCATTATGAGAATATCGCTGTCGCCTGAGAACCTGCAGTTCGGATCGCCGTATATTTCGCGCGCAATCGCATTCCCCTTAATCACCAGAGCAGGGACATCTGCGCCTTTCAGGGCATTTATAATCCTCTGCTCTTCAGACTCCTGCTTCATAGAAAGGGCAACAGCGCTCATATATGAGCCCCTTGTCTCTTCGAGAAACCGCCCAACAGGGGTATCGCTGCCAAAGAAACTCCTTAATCTATTTAGGCGGTTTATGACAAGCATCATGAGGTTGTGTTTTCGGGCGGAGCTTTTTATCTCTTCAAGCTCTGAATTTATGATTTCAGGCCTGATGTCAAACTGAAAAGGACTTATGAGTTTCAGAAAAATAACCGTTCCACTCCTTGACGAGAT
>JBKBUA010000156.1:0-3804 GCA_046290845.1 Thermodesulfovibrionales bacterium | reverse complement strand
CCGCTGAGTGAGAAGCTAAAGACCCTGCTACCATTAACATTCACTGCTATTTTAGAATCCCTTCCAGCGGGGATATTTATCTCACCCGTATCGCCCTGATAATCATAACCTGAGGTAGCATTGTTATATACAAAAGACCTCTGGTCGGTCTTGAAGCCTGAGAATATATACCTCCTTCCGAGCCTGCTGTTTGAAAGGCCGAGTAAGAAATCCCTCTGGGCTGCTGCCTGCCTGGAATAAAATTCACTGTCATCGCTGTTTAATCCTAAGGTAGTGATTTTTTTAAGCTCTACGAGTGCATCTCCAATGGATGTCAGGACCTTATCAGTGAAATTGAACTGAATCATGGCATCAGCTATGTTTCTTTTATATTGTTCTGTCTCGCTTATCGAAACCCTGTAGTCAATTGAGGCTGACGTCGCAGGGACATCATCAGAGGGCTTGTTTACCTTTTTGCCTGTAGCCAAACGTAAGTTTTTCTCATTTAATTCATTTAAGGATTGCTGTAGAGACCTCCTTATCCTGTCATAGATCATTAATGAAGTAACCCTCATCATCCCTCCTTACAGATTCATAACCATCTCGAGTAATTCATCTGTAACCTTAATCATCTTTGCTGCTGCCTCAAAAGACCTCTGGTATCTTATAAGGTTTATAGCCTCCTCATCGAGAGAAACACCAGAGACAGAATCGCGCCTTGCCTGTATCTCCGAGAGGAGGTTTTCATCAAAGGTAAGGCTATCAGCAGCAGCCCTGCTCATCGTTCCTGTAACGGTCACAATACTCCTGTAGTAATCCATAAAGGTGTCTCCGATATCCCCTATCGCAAATGAACCGAGGTTGTATATGTTAAGGGCATTTCCGTTATCTCCCGGGAGTCCTGATAGTGATGATGAGGCAGCAATCTTTTCAGGGGCTGAGACGGCAAGACCAAAGTTTTTTATAGCATTAGTAAGGGGACTGATTGAGAACTTATCATTTGAAGTCACAGTACCTGTTATCGTGATCTCTATCCCGTCAAAGCTTATAGGACTGCCCGATACATAGGCCCCAGTTGTAACCACAGAGCCTGTCTGCCTGTTAGTGACATAATAATTGTTTGAAGAATCGAAGGTTATGTCATATTCATCGAGGGTCAGTGAAGAAAGATTATTAATCGTTGCAGAACTTATGTCAGCACCTGAAGAATTATCTGTTATAGAAAGGCTGAGGGGATTAAAGAAATCATTGCCTGTTGATCCATCAAGACCATATCCTGAGTTGTGAAGTAGATTTACCTCCTTTGTTATTGATGCTATCAGTCTCCTTAAAGAGAAAAGTGTCTTTGTCTCTATGTCTCCCCTGACAGCCAGAAGGCCTCCCAATTGTCCCCGCTGAATCCTTCCTGTTATGTCTATGCCATTGAGGATGATCTTCCTTTCATTATTCCCTGTCGCTACAGAGGATAGCGAATTCACTGTTGTACCTGAAACAAGATCCCTCATGCCAACTGTAATTGTGATTGAGCCGTTTCCATCCTCACGATAGGAAAAATCAATAAGGTCAGATAATTCCCTGAGCATGCTATCCCTCTGATCCCTTAGGTCTAAGGCCCTTTCTGTGTTAAGACCTGATTCAACCTGCATTATCCTCTCATTTAGAGATGCTATCCTTTCAGCCAGTTCATTGACCTTATTGACTGTATAATCGATTGTATTATCTATGTTTTTTAATGTAGATGTAATCCTCTGCTCTATCTGTCTTGCAGCATTTATAAACTGGCGCGTCCTGTAGAGCAAAGATTCTCTCTGGGGTATCCCCTCTGGGTTTGTTGAGACCTCCTGCCAGGCGTTGAAGAATTCCTGGAGAGGCTGGGATAGGCCGAGTCCACCCTGATCATTAAGAACCCCCTCAATCTCGCTGAGAGCACTATTAATGGCATAGGACCTACCCCTGTTTTGCTGCTGACCGAGCAATTGCATCTGTATAAAGCTATCATAGTTCCTTCTTATACCTGCTACAGTAACGCCTCTGCCTATAAATCCCCTTCCTGATGCAACCGGATTGGCTATCTCCAGTATGACCTCCTGTCTCGAATATCCAGGAGTATTTACATTAGCGATATTATTGCTCGTGACAGATATTCCTGTCTGGCTCGCTAAGAGTGCAGACCTTCCTATATCGAATAGACCAAAAAGGGACATTAAACCTCCCTTGAAATGACCCCTGCTGTCCTTAGGCCTGCAAACTGATATGAATCAAAAACATTAGTTGCTCCTTTAACAAAATTCAAAGACCTCTCTATCAGTATCCTGTTGAATTCATTTAATTCCGATATTGCCTGAATAAGTGATATAAACTGTAATCTGATGACCTTGAAGGCATCATCACCTGTTATATCATAGAGCCTGTTAAGACTCAACTCGCCATCTATGCCAATCTCTTTTGAAAAATTATCAAGCAACCTCAATCTCTCCTCCTCGAGGAGCCTGAGTTTAAGAACAAGGTTATCCTTTTCCTTTGAGAGATCTTCTATCCCTGAAGGGTTAAAATTCAACAGATAGGCCCTCTCCCTCTGGAGGATATTCATGAGGGACCTGTATCCATTTATTTGCTCAATAAGAATACTTTTTATGGCCTCAGCGGTCTTCATATCTCGCTCAGCATCTTCTCCGCAACCTTAAGAGGGTTAATCTTATAGGTTCCTGCATTAATAGCCTCTTTCAAGGCCTGAACCTTTTCCTCCCGCACTTCAGGCAGTTTGTTTATTGTGGCGATAAGCGAGGCGACTTCCTTCCCTTTAGGTGATATATCAATCCTGTCGACCTGCTGTTGCCCCTGTGATGAAGCAACCTTTTCCCTTCCCTCTGCACTTCCCAACTTCTGGGCCTTATGAGTGCTAATATTCAACTCATGGGCCTCAGGTGGTTTCCTTCCCTGAATCTTCATCCTTCCCTCCTCAATATTGCTTTTTCTTTATATATCGGAACTTTTAGGGAATTCTTTAATCCTTCATTGCCACCAGTGTAACAGGGTCTATTGGTTCACCATTGTATCTCACCTCGAAATGAAGATGGGGACCTGTAGAAAGACCTGTGTTACCAACCTTTGCTATAACTGTATCAGTATCAACATAATCGCCTGTCCTGACAAGATTCAACTTATTATGGGCATATCTGGTTATATAACCGTCACCATGGTCAATTAAAACAACTTTACCATAACCTCCCTGTTCACCACTAAATATGACCTTCCCTGCTCTTATCGGATATATATCAGTTCCCTCAGGAGCAGCTATATCTATACCATGATGAAATCTCATATCACCATATAAAGGATGCCTCCTCATACCAAAGCCTGAACTGACCACTCCATTAACAGGCAATCTTTCACCTTTCGCCTCACCCTGTTGTTCTGAAGCAGGAGATCGGGAGGAGGACGGGAAACTGAGAGTTTTAGATGAGTGATCTTCATCATTTTTCCCTGTCTTCTCACCCCCCCCTTACTGAATCCCTGACCACTCCATCCTGCCCCATGTTAATACCTTTAAGCAACATCTCCTTAAGACCCAGTCCTCTTTCAGCCATCAGTCTTGCAAGTTCCATATCAAAGAGGCTCATGTATACACTGCCACCGAGACCCTCTGTAGATTCCTGCGAGACCTGCCGCATCGCCTTAATTAATTCATAGGCAAAAAGGGACTCCATCTCCTTTGCAGCTAATTTTATTGCCTCAGCGTCTTTCCTGCCTCTAAGGTTTTCAAGCCCGCTAAAAAGTGGCGTACCTTCTATACCGTGCATCATATTATCTCCAGTTCTGCCCTGA
>JBKBUA010000155.1:0-3808 GCA_046290845.1 Thermodesulfovibrionales bacterium | reverse complement strand
GGTGAAAGGCCTGTCCTGATGCTCATGAGGGTGAGCAAGAGCGAGACTGTTAAAACCATTGGGATGATTGAGGAATTACCAGAAGATATGATAAGGAGGGCTATGGAAAATCCTGTTCATCCTCCTGTACATGGTATGTATGCAATAACAGAGGAAATTAAAGACTGGCTCAGAAAAACCCTTAATCTTTAGTTTTTACATCTACTCTGTCTTTTACTTTGAGGGTCTCTTCCAGCAGGAGTATATATTTCATTAACCTGAAACCGAATCTCATCATATCGATGTCGTCAACTCGCATCTTTTCTACAACATCATCTTCGACCTCGAAGTTATCGAGGAACCTGCTCTCAAAAACAAATCTTCTGAAACGGTCTATGTCATAACATGCCATATAGAACATGGCCTGTTTCTTCTCATCAATGTTCTGCCCCGGAACACTACGGCTGAGTAATATCCTTTTCCATTCCCTGTTCATCTCATCGTAAATGTCAACCCCTTGATCCTTTCTCCAGGACTCTACGCTCCATTCATCAGGTTCTTCAAAACCTTTGCAGTGTTCCTCTTTTACAAAGAAGAAAAACTCCTCATCTATGATGCTATCGTTTGTATTCTTCTTGAGCGTTCCTTGTCCCACCGGATAATATCTGCAGTTTGCGGGTCTATCCTCATATATGCTACAACCCTCAGGCGTAACAAAAGGACAATTGCGATGTTCATCGTCTTTCATCCTTAAAAAGACGAAGGGATAGGATGCCTTATTTTCTGTCTGAATATAGGTGTAACTGCTCAGAAATTCCTCTGAACTGAGGCCAAGTCTCTTCTTCATGACAATAATGTCATAAGGGGTTAACATTATATCAATATTACTGCAACACCTTGTAAAACATGAAATACCCTTGTGACATCTGAATCTAAATTTGCTCTTCAGGTCCAGTTTAATGGGCGATACTGCTGACATATTTATCATTTAGGCCTCCAACAGAAACAATTTTTAATAGTATAACCCAGCGATGCAGATTAATGAAAGGGAATTACCGATGGTAACGGGTGATGGGTTAAAATGTGGGAGTCAAGGTTTTGAATTGTGCCTGCCTAATATTTTTTGCAACATTAGGGTATAAGAATTGAAAAGCGTGATGCCTCTATGGTATAAAGGGATAAAGTATTATCAATGAAGGAGCTCATAGTTATAGGAGGTGGTCTTTCAGGGGCTGAGGCAGCCTATCAGGCTGCAAAAAGGGGGATTGATGTCCATCTTTACGAGATGAGGCCAGGACAATTTACCGAGGCACACAGGACCAATCTGTTTGGAGAACTGGTATGTTCGAATTCCCTCGGTTCTCTGGATATAATGAATGCCTCAGGCCTTCTTAAAGAAGAATTAAGAAAGGCAGGCTCTCTCATAATGGAGGCGGCGGAAGCATCCAAGGTACCTGCCGGAAAGGCCTTCGCCGTCGACAGAAAACTCTTTGCTGAGTTCATTACAGAGAGGATTATAAAACATCCCCGTATAAAGGTCATAAGGGAGGAGGTTAAGGATATACCACCATCAGTGACGATTATTGCAACAGGGCCCCTTACCTCGCCGTCAATGGCATCCAGTCTTTCAAGGCTCACAGGGGATAAATACCTCTATTTCTATGATGCTATCTCTCCAATAATCGATGCTGAAAGCATTGACTATGAAAAGGTATATTTTGCATCTCGCTATGGCAGGGGAGGAGATGACTATATAAATTGTCCTATGAACGAAGAAGAATATCATGCCTTTATAGATGCCTTAATAGAGGCTGATAGGGTTGCGGTCAGGGACTTCGAGGATGAGAGGGTCTTTGAAGGATGCATGCCCATTGAGGTTATGGCCCTTAGGGGCAGGAACACCCCGCGCTTTGGTCCCATGAAGCCTGTCGGCCTTCCTGATCCGAGGAATGGCATGGAACCTTACGCAGTTGTTCAACTGAGACCAGAGAATATAGAAAAGACATCTTACAATATTGTCGGATTTCAGACCAGGCTTAAATGGCCTGAGCAGAGGAGGGTCTTCAGGATGATACCAGGACTTGAAAATGCAGAATTCCTGAGATACGGAAGCATCCACAGAAATACATTCATAAACTCACCATTGTTACTTAATGCTGATCTAACCCTGAAGGTTAGAGAAGATGTTTACATGGCTGGACAGATCACAGGGGTCGAGGGTTATATGGAATCAACTGCCATGGGTCTTATAGCGGGAATTAATGCAGCAAGAAGAATAAGAGGGGAACGTGTTACAGAGATTCCTTATGATACGGCCCATGGTGCTTTAATCAGGCATATAACTACACCTTCAAGAAATTTTCAACCGAGCAATATAAATTTTGGACTGTTCCCTCCCATTGATAAAAGGGGTATTAAAAAAGAACAGAAGAAGGCTATAATTGTGGAAAGGGCTATTAAAAGATGGGAGGAGTATCTGAAGTTGGTTGAGTAATTTGAATTTGCATACAACTACAAGCATGAAGGAATATATAGACAAATTTATCAGATATTTAGAGATAGAAAGAGGATTTTCCCATCATACACTGAGGGCCTATAAAAAGGACCTCGAAGTATTTTCAGAATTTGTTGAATCTCAACCCGAAAAAATAGAACCTATCGATGTAAGAGGATTTATAGCGGAACAGATTAATTCGGGCCTTAATAAAACATCGGCAGGTAGAAGGCTTGCTGCTGTGAGGTCTTTTTTTCGTTTTCTTCACAGGGAGGGTTATATAAAGAGCAATCCAGCAAAGGTCGTTAGTACACCGAAGAGACCAAAGATGCTTCCAAAGTTTTTGACTGTTGATGATGTCTTCAGTCTTATCGAAAAGCCTGAAGGCATAGGATTTATGGTTGCGAGGGATAAGGCCATTCTTGAGCTTCTCTATTCCAGTGGCATAAGAGTCAGCGAGCTTAGCGGTCTTGACATGGGTGATATAGATCTGAGAGAGGGGCTTGTTAAGGTAAGGGGAAAGGGAAGAAAAGAGAGGATAGTGCCTGTAGGGTCGAAGGCGATAGAGGCGATAAGGTCATATCTCGTTGAAAGGATGCTGTTGAAAAAAAGGGAGAAGGCCCTTTTCCTTAATAGAAATGGTTCGAGGATTACTGAAAGGAGCATCAGGCGCATAGTTGTCAAATATGCCCGTATGGTTTTAATTGACGGTCGTATCGGGCCTCACACACTCAGGCATACCTTTGCAACCCACCTTCTCCAGGCAGGTGCTGACCTGAGAACTATACAGGAATTGCTTGGCCACTCTTCCCTCTCAACTACACAGAAATATACCCACCTCGATGTTACTCACCTTATGGAGGTCTATGATAAGACCCATCCCCTGGCCAGGTAGAAAAAGGGAGAATCACTCCTCGATAGTTATTGCCTCGACAGGGCAGTTCTCTGCTGCTGCCTCGCAACAGCCCACATACTCGCAGGCCTCTTCATCTATCACCTCTGATTTGCCAATCACCTCATTTAGGTGAAATACGGCAGGGCATATCTCCTCACAGCGCCCGCAACCAATACATAATTCTTCATTCACAATTACCCTCATCCCATCACCTCAATAATTGATGCTGCCAGAAGGGGCAGCATTATCTCATGATGACCTGTAATTGCATAGAATCGACCCTTATTCATTGTAGGTCTAATAAGGACATTCTGTCTCGGTCTGTAATGCTGGATGAAATCCATATTTACCGTTGTTATATCCTCTACCTTGTGTCCGAGGTTTCTCGCAACATTGATAGCCTTCAGGAACACCTCGGGCATAATCACGGCTGAACCAAG
>JBKBUA010000154.1:0-3885 GCA_046290845.1 Thermodesulfovibrionales bacterium | reverse complement strand
CAGGAGATAGGGGGAAAGAAGAGGGATGTAGAGGGCAGGTTTGAAATCAGAAAGGAAAAGGAAAGCTATGTCTATAGCTTCAATGTAGGTGAGTATGACAAAAACTCTACCCTCATCATAGACCCCCTTGTCCTTTCCTACTCCACATACCTTGGTGGATGAGATAGGGATTTTGCCTATGCCATAGCGGTTGATACAAGTGGCAATGCCTATGTGACGGGATGGACATGGTCAACTGACTTTCCGATTCTGAATGCCTAGGAAACACTTCCACTTACGACGTGGCAATGTGACAGGCTGAAGTCCCGCCCCAAGGCAGGACTTCAGCCTAATCTTCACCCCTTCACCTCTTCACCCTAAGAGAGGGATTATAATTTATATCCTATTTTTCTCAGGAAATCCTTTCTCCTCTCCCTGTCTTCTGAGGTTTCGACCCCCTTTGGTGAAAAACCATCAATTACACCAATTATGCCACAGCCCTGCTCAGTTGATGCAACTATTACCTCTAAGGGATTGGCAGTTGCGCAAAATATTCTGCATACCTCGGGACAATTCTTTATCTGATTGAGGATATTTATAGGGAAAGCATCCTTGAGATAGATGCAGAATACATGGCCGGCGCCTAAATTAAGGAGGGTCCTTACGCAAATATCGATCAGTTCTTCGTCGTTACCCTCTTTTCTTATCAGACATGGTCCTGATGCCTCTGTGAAGGCCACGCCAAACCTTGCCCGTGGAACAGAGGTGACTATTATCTCATAAAGGTCCTCAATTGTTTTAATAAAATGCGTCTGTCCGAGGATGATATTGCAGCCCTCGGGAATATCGACCCTTACTGTCTTAATCTCCATCTTACACCCCCATATCCTTCATGAGCCCTTTGCTCGGTATGTTATAATGAAAATAAAATTCATCATGATATGTCAAGTCTAAAATCAATGGTCAAATCACAGCAGATAGAACATACCATTACCTCTTTAGCCCCTTGCCTCTTCATTGCGTTACTCCTATTCCTGCTACTTAGCTTGGCTACTTCTTTATTTGCCGCTGAGGTATCGACTCCTGAAGTAAAGATAGTGGATGGGGATATCCTGGTATCTGCAAGGGTAATACTCGATGAAAAAAAGGTTGAAGACCTTAGGAGTGGTATTTCAAAAGAACTGACATTGTATATAGACCTCTTTAGGGTCTGGTCACTGTGGCCTGATGAGTTTATAATGGGTAAGAAAATCATAAATACTTTGACCAGTGACCCTGTAAAGGGTGAATATGTAGCAACATCCTTTGATGGTGTTACCCTTATAAAAAAGAGATTTAAGGATTTTGATTCTATGCTCAAATGGGCCCTGAATATAAAGGATGTAAAGATAGTAAATACAAAAGAGCTCGAGGATTCTGAGTATTTCGTAAGAATAACCGTGGAGTCGAGGCTAAGAAAGCTGCCACCTGTTATAGGGTATCTCCTTTTCTTTGTCCCTGAGAAGGAATTCAAGATTGAGAGAGATTCGCTTAAATTCTTGGTGAGGAATAGACAATGAGGAGATGGCCTGTTAAGATAGCGATATTCTTAATTGTTCTGGCCTTGATTGTTCTGGAGGTTCATTTCATCAGGCTTAAAGACCTCTCAATAGCTACAAGGGTCCTGCTTCTGATCATACTTAACCTCAATATAATCGCCCTCCTGACACTTATATTTTTTGTTGTGAAATCCCTTGTGAGATTATATCTTGAAAGAAAACAGAGGATCCTCGGTTCTATGTTCAAGACAAAGATAGTTCTCATCTTTGTCATTCTGACATCCATACCCTCTGCATTGCTTTTTATCGGTGCCAGCGGCCTCCTGACAAACTATATAGACAGGTGGTTTACACCTAAGATCAGAGAACCCCTCGAAAATAGCATTTCCCTTGCAAAGGGTTTTTACGAGATCGAAAGGGAGAGAAACTTGAAGATGGCAAGGCTGGTGGCAAAAAAGGGTGTTATTCCTGATGGATACAGGATTTACAGGATTTCCGGGGTTACCGAGAATCCCTCACAGATTATCTCAGATGCCATCAATGGAGAAGAGGGTGCGGAGGTCATATCAACTGAGGAAGGAGATATTGTAAGGGCAGCTGTCCCCCACAAAAAAGATGGTAATGTAGTTGAGGTCATAGTGGTTGAATCTGTTATTCCTAACGATTTAAGCTTTAGGGTGAACAGACTCAAGGGTTTTTATGAGGATTACATAAAACTCGAGTCTTTCAAACAACCCCTGAAATTAAACTACCTCCTGTTCCTCGGCTTTTTTACGCTCCTCGTTGTATTCACAGCCCTCTGGGTATCCTTGAGAATAGCGAGGGGAATTACCGAACCTGTTCAGATGCTTGCTCAGGCGACAGAGAAGGTTGCCTCTGGCAATCTCGATGTCTCGTTAAAAACTGAAAGGGATGATGAGATAGGATTCTTGATAAATTCCTTTGACAGGATGGTTAAGGACATAAAGGAAGGAAAGGACTACCTCCAGGCTGCCTATGCAGAATCTGACAGAAGAAGGCTCTGCATGGAAAATATCCTTGAGAATATAAGAAGCGGGGTTATATCCCTTGATGGAGAAGGCAACATAATAACTATAAACAGAGCTGCATTGTCCATTCTAAACCTGACCCCTGATTCGGTTATCGGAAAGAATTATAGGGAGATCCTTTCTATGATTAAATCTCAATCCCTTCAGGAACTAATCCAGGGGATAAAATTAAAGACCCTTGATAGGATAGAAAAAGAGATAGGAGCAACCATTAATGGAAGAAGGGTTATATTGAGGGTAACGATAATGAGCCTGCGAGACAGGGATGCCAATTATCTCGGTCTCCTTGTCGTCTTTGATGATCTCACGGATATTATCAAGGCTCAGAAGGCTGTCGCCTGGCAGGAGGTGGCAAGGAGGATGGCTCATGAGATAAAAAACCCTCTCACGCCTATAAAGCTATCCACCGAGAGGATGCTGAGAAAATGGGAAAATAATGAGCCTGACTTTTCCGAGGCCTTTAAGAAGTCAACGAAGACAATCATAAGAGAGGTTGAGGGCCTGAAAAAACTGGTGGATGAGTTCTCAAGATTTGGAAAGATGCCCGAGATAAACAAAGTTCCTGCTGATATAAAAGCTATTATCGGAGAGGTTGCAAACCTGTATAGGGCATATAAGAACTTTAAGATCAAGGTCTCGATTCCGGAGGATATACCTCTTATTGAAATTGATCCCGATCAGTTTAAGAGGGTTCTGATCAATCTTTTTGACAATGCCCTTCAGGCAATGGGAGATGGCGGCACAATAGAAGTTACTGTTGATTATAATATAAACCTGAACAGGATATTTATCAATGTGGCTGATAATGGGCCTGGCATAAGGGATGAGGATAAGGAAAAACTATTTCTACCCTATTTTTCAACCAGGAAGGAAGGAACAGGCCTTGGTCTGGCTATTGCTGACAGGGTCATAACAGAACACATGGGTTATCTAAGGGTTAGGGATAACTTACCAAAAGGAACAGTTTTTACTATCGAACTACCGATAAAGGAGAAATTATGAAGCCCTTGATACTTGTTGTTGATGATGAGGAAGGGATTAGAGAGACCCTTTCAGAGATACTCCAGGACGAAGGTTGCCAGGTCATTACGGCCTCAACAGGAGAGGAGGCCCTCGATATATTCAAAAAAGAATTGCCTGACCTCGTTCTTCTGGACATCTGGCTGCCGGGAATGGATGGTATTGACACCTTAAGAGAGATAAAGAATATCAAGAGAGATGTTCCTGTTATCATGATATCAGGTCATGGCACGATAGAAATCGCTGTTAAGGCTACCAAGATGGGTGCCTTCGACTTCCTCGAAAAGCCCCTTTCACTG
>JBKBUA010000153.1:0-3894 GCA_046290845.1 Thermodesulfovibrionales bacterium | reverse complement strand
TATTTTGAAAGGTCAGGAGATAGTTTAGAGTTTAAAGAAAACTGGAACCTTGCATTGAGGCTTACTGTGCCTATTTTTGATGGAGGGCTTATAAGGTCGGAGATCAATAAAGAGAAAAAAGAGATGGAAAAAGTAATAGAAGAAGAGAGGGCCTTGAGGCTCGAAATAATCCGCGAGATAAAGGATTCCTATCTGAACATAGAAAATGCCAGTGAGAGGATAAATGTTTCGCAAAAGGCTGTTGAAGAGGCAAAAGAAAACCTCAGGATAGAGGTTCTTAAATATGAAACTGGTTCTGGTACAAGCACTGATGTAATCGATGCACAGACTGCCCTTTTAAGGGCTGAGACTGATTATTTACAGGCGATATACGATAGAAACATAGCCATAGCATCTTTAAGAAAAGCTATTGGCGAAGAAGACTATAAAGAGTCAGGGGGCTTTCATAAGGAGGACAGAGTCCTCCTTATGCCCCACGAGGAGGCATCTAAATGAAAAAGAAACTATTAATCATTGTAGTTGTTGTTTTAATAGGTGTTGCAGTCTTCCTGATAAGTCGGTTCGGCGGCAAGCAGGAGCAAGGGGTGCTCACTGTTTCCGGGAATGTGGAGGTAACGGAAGTGAATATAGGATTCAAGACATCAGGAAGGGTAGTGGAGCTTCTGGTGGAGGAAGGTCAAAAGGTTAAAAAAGGAGACAGGCTTGCAATTCTTGACAGTGCAGAACTTGAAAGTCAGGTGGCGCAGCACAGGGCATATCTGAATGAGGCTATAGCAAGGCTTCAGGAACTAAAGGCAGGCTCAAGACCTCAGGAGATAGAGCAGGCAGAGGCAAATGTGAGGTATGCAGAGGCAGAATTAATTAAGGCTAAGAAGGATTTTGAGAGGGCTGAATACCTCTACAGAAACGGCGCAATATCAGCCCAGCAAATGGATACTGCCAAGAAGGTCTATGATACTGCTCAATCACAGCATAAGAAGGCACTTGAAGCATTGAGTCTTGTAAAAGAAGGACCAAGGAAGGAGGAGATAAGGGCTGCGGAGAATCGTGTAAAACAGGCAGAGGCAGCATTGAAGGCATCTGAAGAGAGGTTGAAGGATACGATAATCTATGCACCTGTATCAGGCGTAATACTGAGAAAGAATGTTGAGCAGGGAGAGACAGTTGCATCAGGAATTCCTATCTATACTATAGGCGACCTCGAAAATCCATGGATAAAGGTCTATGTGAAGGAAGACAAACTCGGACTTGTGAAACTGGGACAAAAGGCGGAGATTACAACTGATTCCTATCCTGGGAAAAAATATGAAGGCATTGTGGCATATATATCCTCAGAGGCTGAGTTTACTCCTAAGAATGTCCAGACTCAGGAGGAGAGGGTAAAGCTCGTATTTGGTGTGAAGGTGGGTGTGAAGAATATTAATGACGAATTAAAACCAGGAATGCCTGCTGATGTGAGGATGATGTTGAGATGAATGAGTCTATTGCAATAAAGACATCTAACCTGACAAAGGCATTTGGCAATAATATTGCTGTTGACAGTCTCAACCTTGAAATTAAAAAAGGCGAATTATTCGGACTTGTTGGTCCTGATGGTGCAGGTAAGACGACCATCATGAGGTTCCTTACAGCCATAATGGAGCCTACTTCAGGTGAGGCATGGATTGCTGGCCATTCTATTTTGAATGAGGGTGAGAGTATTAAGGAGAAGATTGGCTATATGTCACAGAGGTTCGGTCTCTACGAAGACCTTACGGTTTTTGAAAATATCATGTTCTATGCAGACCTTTATGAAGTGCCGATGAAAGAACGTCCAGAAAGGATCGATAGGCTGCTCGGCTTCAGCAATCTCACGCCATTCAAAGGAAGGCTTGCAGGAAGGCTTTCAGGTGGCATGAAGCAGAAGTTAGGCCTTTCATGCGCACTTATCCATACTCCAGAGGTCTTATTCCTCGATGAGCCGACAAACGGCGTTGACCCTGTTTCGAGAAGGGATTTCTGGAGGATACTCTATGATCTCTTAAAAGAGGGCGTGACTATATTTGTCTCCACAGCATACCTTGATGAGGCAGAACGGTGCACAAGGATCGGACTTATACATAAAGGCAAAATACTCATGGAAGGCAACC
This sequence comes from Thermodesulfovibrionales bacterium, assembly GCA_046290845.1. Lineage (GTDB taxonomy): Bacteria > Nitrospirota > Thermodesulfovibrionia > Thermodesulfovibrionales > UBA9159 > JBBIPQ01. The sequence continues at coordinate 1,765 of JBKBUA010000153.1, read as the reverse complement.
CTGCGGAACTTAAAAACTCCTTTGGACTGCCTGTGATAGAGATCTTAACAGATGCCCCGCGGAGGGCTGCTGAGATTATTAAAGGCATTAATATTGTCAAAAGCGTAAGTGTTTACGGTGACAGATTGCATATAGCTATTGCGGAGATGGGACTTGCTACAGAGATCATAGATAGATTAAGGGATGAGAAGATTGATGTAAGGGACTATAGAAGGATTCTCCCTTCTGTTGAGGACATATTTATTTCAAAAATAGCTTTTCTTGAGTCAAAAGAAGATGCAGAAAATTAATATTACCGGGGGACAAAGTCCCCCTTACGGGCCAAAAGATGAGAAATGAGGACATAGCAGTAAAGATTGAAGACTTGACGAAAAAGTTCGGAGATTTTGTGGCTGTGGATAACATTAATCTGACCGTCAAGCGCGGAGAGGTCTTCGGATTTCTCGGCCCTAATGGTGCTGGGAAATCCACAACAATAAAGATGCTCTGCGGGCTCCTGCTGCCAACAAGTGGAAATGGCTTTGTGGCAGGATATGACATCATGAAGGAGTCTGAAGAGATAAAAAAGACCATAGGCTACATGTCACAGAAATTCTCACTTTACGATGATCTCACGGTTGTGGAGAATATAAGCTTTTTCAGCGGTATTTATGGAGTTTCAGGTAACAGGAAAAAAGAGAGGATGGAGTGGGTCTTAGAAATGGCAGGGCTTAAAGACAGGAAAGATGTGATAACGAGGACGCTTCCAGCAGGTTTCAAGCAGAGGCTTGCCCTTGGATGTGCTGTCTTACATGAACCTCCAATAATATTCCTTGATGAGCCCACATCAGGTGTTGACCCTATTTCGAGAAGAAACTTCTGGAACCTCATATATAACATGTCAAAGGCAGGCACTACTATATTTGTTACGACCCATTATATGGACGAGGCTGATTACTGTGACAGGCTTGCGCTTATATACAGAGGGAAAATCATTGCCGAAGGCTCACCAAATGAATTGAGAATGCGGTACATGAAGCAGAATGTCTTAGAGATAGAAGTTGACAGGTTTGTGGAGGCGATGGAAATACTGCAGAAGGAGGGAATAGAAGCAGCGATTTTTGGGAATCTTTTGCATGCAGTTGTAGCGGATGCGAGGAGTGGTATACCGATGATTAAGAGGATACTGGAGTCATCAAATATCAGGGTAGTAAGGATTGAAAAGATTCCTCCATCGCTTGAGGATGTATTTGTAACTTTGATTGAGGCGGCATAGTCTGTAAGGGGGATATTGTCCCCCTTACGAGAACCCCCTTTGAAAAATTTCAGAGGGTAGGATTACATAACATGAAATTTCTCAGAATAAAGGCAATAGCAAAAAAGGAAATAATCCAGATAAGGCGTGATCCACTAAGCCTTGCAATGGCATTCCTGATGCCTGTGATACTCCTCTTTATCTTTGGATATGCAATAACCCTTGATGTGAATAATCTCAGAACTGTTGTCTATGATCAAGACAGGAGCAGCCTGAGCAGGGAGCTTGTTGCTGAGTTTAAGGAGTCTGGCTACTTCACTATTGTAGGCAATGCAGATGACCACAGAGATATTGATAAATACCTTGATTCCGGGAAGGCACAGGTTGCTATCTGGATACCAAATGACTTCTCGAAAAACATAAAGACTGGGGAAAATGCCGAACTTCAGGTAATTGTTGACGGAAGCGATTCAAACACAGCAACCATAGCACTGGGCTATATAACAGCAATATCAGAGCTGTATTCACAGA
>JBKBUA010000152.1:0-3911 GCA_046290845.1 Thermodesulfovibrionales bacterium | reverse complement strand
AGATAGGTTGTTGTATCTTTGTAATCCTTTTTCCGTTCTGGGTTTTCAATATCTAATTCCCATTTTAAGGGATTGTTCATTATGTATTCCCTGATCTTGTTTAATTCATCTTCGTTACGGATAATGTGTTCGTAATAATTTCGTTGCCAGAGTGGTATGCCAGAGGACTTACGTAATTGATTAATCCGCCGAGCAGAAAATGTTTTAAATTGTTGAACAATTTCAAATAATAATGTCGAGTTTCAACTTTATTCCCCACCCCAGTTTCAGATTTATTCCCCACTTTTTCTGTGTTAAATTTTAAAACTCATCCTGTGGGTTTGTCTATACCTGTCTGATTTAATCACCTCCTTTCTGTCTTACCTCGATTTCCGTCGTATTTCTCCTATTCCTGTAAGACTCACCGTTCATTATTATCTGGTGTGCATTATGGGCTATCCTGTCAAGTGCTGAATTTGCTATTACAGGGTCAGGGAATAGGTTGTGCCACTCTTCTATGGTTCTGTTTCCAGTAAAAATGGTTGATTTCTTCATATACCTCTCATTGATTACCTCGTAGAAGTCGTCTGATTGAAGGGGTGTTAGGGGCTTAAGTCCAAAGTCATCAATGATGAGAAGGTCAACTGATGTATATTGTTTAACCCTTAGTTGCCAACTCTGATCTGCCCTGCCCAATGAAGATAACGAAACATGTGCGATGCCTTTGTAAAGAGCACATCATATCCCATCCTGCAGGCTATATGCCCCAATGCCTGTGCTATATGTGTCTTGCCTACCCCCACAGGTCCAAGCAAGAAAACATTTTCCCCCTTTTCTATATATGCACAGTTTGTTAGTTGTTTTATCCTCTTTACTGGTATCTCCGGGTTGAATCCAAAGTCAAACCCTTCAAGGGTCTTTTCCTCTTCAAAGTGGGCATCCTTCAGCCTCTTTAAAAGCCTCCCTGTTTGCCTCCTTTCGTATTCATCCTCAAGAAGCATCATCAGGAATTCCTCATACCCTGCCTTGCTATCTTGAGCCTCCTTTACCCTTACAGACAATGTCTGTAATATCCCTGTTAATCTCAACTGCCTTAGTTTGTATTCAATTTGACCGTCTATCTTCATCTTGCCTCCTTCGTTGTGTGTCTAAAGTATTCTGGTTGACGTATGAATGAGGATTCTAAAGCCTTCGTAATAAGGCTGTCTTCCTCTAATGGCATATGGTAGAGATTCTTCTTGAGTATCCTCTTAATTGTGCTTATCTTGAGGTCTTCATAGTAAAGACATCGTTTGCATGTAAGGTTTACTGCCTCTTCTCCATACTTCTCTGTGAGCCTAAATATCGCCTGTATCTTTCTAATGTTCCTCCATGCATGCTCTGACATGATCTCTCTGACTGCTTTCCTCACATATTCACCATGTTTAATTGCCTCTGCCTCATAGTGCGATACACTACGCATGATGTATCGGGACTCCTCGGGTGGATAATCCCCTTCATCTGTTACCCATGAGCCAGCTCTATATGCCCTCTGATGGGTCTTTATCAACTCTCCTTCATAAAATATCACTACTGTCCTCATCCCGCCCCTTACCCATACCTTCTTGCCTATATATCGGGTTGGCACTGAATAGTAGCTTTTGTCAAAGACTATGTGATGGTCAGGATGAACCTTTGCCTCTTTCCATAAGGGCATATCAAACCTCTCTCCAGGCAAGGCGGTAAGATGCCCCTTCTCCTGCTTGAATAATTCAAAGGGCCTCTCCTTTGTGGTGCCGTGAATCTCCATGCCGTATTCGTATAAACACCACTGCCTTACCTTCTCATTAGCATCCCTTATGTCTGTAAATGCATGGGTTGACAGAAACTGCTGCCTTATTACAGGTATCCTCCTCTCTACCTTGCCTTTGTGCTCTGCTGTCCTTATCTTTGCAGGGTCAATAATAAATCCATAGTGCTTGGCGCATTCGGCATATGCCCTGTTGAATACTGGATCATAGGTGTTGGGCCTTAATATCCCTGATCTGAGATTATCCAGTATTATCCTCTTTGGAACCCCTCCAAAGAACTCAAAGGCATTTATGTGGCACTGAACCCATGTCACTTGACCCTGGTCAAATACAAACTCTACATAAGGAAGTCGGCTGTATGAAAGTACCATCACGAATATATGAGCCCTCCTGAGTCTGCCTTCCTTAGGGTCATACATCATCCCAGCAGAGCCAAAGTCTACCTGTGCTTCTTCACCTGCCCTTGTCTCAATGCGTATACAGCTTCTTGGCTGCTTTGGATATTTGAGGTTCATGTAACGGTTAAAGCTGGCATAACTTAAATCATACTTATAATCCCTCTTAAGTATCCTATAGACCTGCTTGGGCTTCATGTATGGCATCGATAGAAGCCTCTCTATGGTGCTCTGATACAAAGAGGTCTTCTTGTATGCAGGGGAATGCTCAAGTGGTGTCTTTAAGCCCATCTGTATACGATTTGCCAGCTCAAGATACCATGTGTAGGGTTTTAACTCCATATCCCTCCTAAAACCCTCTCCTTCTGCCAACGCAATATACTTCCTGATCGTCTTCCTGTCAAGTCCAAGAGAACGCTTGATCTGACTAATACAACTGCCTTGATGCCATTGATAAATTACCTCTACTAATTCCTCCACTAATACCTCCCTCCTCGCCATAAGACCTCCTTCCCGTTTTTGAAGGATAATCTTATAGCATTAGTTAATTGTTAATAAAGTGGGGAATTATCCTGAAACTAACTGGGGAATTATTTTGAAACTGATTGAGGAATTATTTTGAAACTAATTGGGGATTTTTGCTGAAATTCGACAAATGTCTTAGACCAAGAACCTGCGTGCAAAATCATCTACATCACTTTTGTTTCAATCCTTGTTTTATTGGAAGTAAGTCTTAGACGGTGGAAGAATGATACGCAGAACCACAGGGATGTGCGTTTCAATCCTTGTTTTATTGGAAGTAAGTCTTAGACCCCCTTCGATGCCCAGAAAAAGCAAATTGAGATTATGTTTCAATCCTTGTTTTATTGGAAGTAAGTCTTAGACTTGCATTTCCAACAATGAGTCTTGTAGACATGTTTGGTTTCAATCCTTGTTTTATTGGAAGTAAGTCTTAGACATTGCTTGTGCCTTCGAACATACAGGATCAGCGATCAAGTTTCAATCCTTGTTTTATTGGAAGTAAGTCTTAGACGGGATTTTGAAGAACTTATAACGGAAATAGCAGAGGGTTTCAATCCTTGTTTTATTGGAAGTAAGTCTTAGACATTGTTTAAAGTGTGTAGGAAAGATGCTAACATTAAAAGTTTCAATCCTTGTTTTATTGGAAGTAAGTCTTAGACCAATCACTAAATTTGGCTATGGAGAAGATCAAGTGTTTCAATCCTTGTTTTATTGGAAGTAAGTCTTAGACTAATCCTAAAAGTAATGAGTCAAAAAATTATTATGATAGTTTCAATCCTTGTTTTATTGGAAGTAAGTCTTAGACTGGGGTCATAGGACTATAACCCATTCGTGGGTATTTAGTTTCAATCCTTGTTTTATTGGAAGTAAGTCTTAGACATATGCAAGCTACGATAATAAAGAAGAAGAAGTTTTCGAGTTTCAATCCTTGTTTTATTGGAAGTAAGTCTTAGACCAGGTTCTCGGTATATGGGCAGTTCTCTACGAAAACCCGTTTCAATCCTTGTTTTATTGGAAGTAAGTCTTAGACTATAACTTCAAAAGGTAATTTACTCTCACTCATAAATAGTTTCAATCCTTGTTTTATTGGAAGTAAGTCTTAGACTGCAAGGCCGTTTTTAAAACTAACTGAAGGTGATTGTTTCAATCCTTGTTTTATTGGAAGTAAGTCTTAGACATATTTACAGTCAAAGTCTTTATTTGTGTCTTTTGAGTTTAAATACTT
>JBKBUA010000151.1:0-3912 GCA_046290845.1 Thermodesulfovibrionales bacterium | reverse complement strand
GAAATGTTCACAAAGGATATAATGCTTGTCCTTTACACTGATAAGGCCCCTGATGATTATAAGGAGGAACTTGTAAGAGAGAATATACCATTGATAATAGGACGTCCTTTGAGGATAATAGGAGATGAGAGGATAGAGGCCCTCGAATTACAGGATGGCCGTAAGATTGATTGCGAGGTGATAATGTCCCATTTTGGTTATAAGTTGAATGACGAATTCCTTTCTGGACTCAATCTAAAAAAGGACAAAAGGGGATTTAAATATATAGTTGATCAGAATTATGAATCATCCTTAAGCGGTCTTTACATCGTTGGCCCACTAAATCAGGGGAATGACCAGGTCGTTATAGCAGCAGGTCAGGGTGCTGTAGCAGCGATTGATATAAAGAAGAGACTTCTTGAGCATGAATAGATGAGGGTAATAAAGGATTTATTATGGACATGGCTACTGCCTGAAAGGTCACAGTATATTGATGAAAAGGAGTGGATCAGGAAAGGCGGGAAATGGATAATCTTTGACAGGAAAGACAGGATTATAAGACTCGCTGAGAGATTAGGGCCTTATATTGACTCAGGCCAGATAAGGAGTGCAAAGTACTGGAACAAAGACCCCTCTGCCATATGTGTCTATTCCTTTGATTATGAAAAAGGGTATATTCTTGAGATACTCCAAAAACTTGGCGCTGGAGGCCAAAGGGTATGGGAATACGACTATGCCTGGGATAAAAACATTGCGAGACCTTTTGATTTTGTCTATTCCTGGTATTCAAAATTCAGGACCATCCTTCAGAGTTATGGAATCATCGGCTCTTTGAGGCTTATCAGAGATATCCTACAACGCGAGTAGGCCTTCAGAGGAAACATTCAGAGGATGTTTGCCCTTTCATATATCAGTGGACGGTAGGGGATTCGAACCCCCGGCCTCCAGAGTGCGATTCTGGCGCTCTCCCAACTGAGCTAACCGCCCTTCATCTGTCTTTTATTTTTGCAACGGATTGTTTTGCAACAACAACGAGTGTGTAATTATCTGTATCTAAGTATTTTTTTGCAACTCTTATTATATCATCCTTTGTCACGGATTTTATATATTCTGGATACTTTTCTAAGTAATCAAGGCCGAGATTAAAGTATTCTACCGCCACGAGCATGTCAGAAATCTTCTTATTCGTGTCGAATCTTCTTGTAAAACTACCTGTAAGATATGCCTTTGCATCGTCTAATTCCTGATCCGAAACTGGTTCGGTCTTTATTCTTTTTAATTCCTTTAAGATTTCTTCTATCACTGTATTTGCTGTTTCGTTCTTTGTCTGCACGTTAATACTGAAAAGGCCACCTTTCTTTCTCGAGTCAAAAAAACTATGGATATCATAGGCAAGACCCATCTCGTCCCTTATTGTCTGCATGAGTCTTGAGGAGAAACCGCCTCCGCCTAAGATATAGTTCATCACTGTTACAGCATAGTAATCAGGGTCTTCCCTTTTAATGCCTCTGTGTCCGATGATTATATTTGCCTGGGTAAGGTCCTTGTCAATTTGTATAACCTGTTTCCCCTTTGCTACTTCTGACACTTTTGGTTCTGCTGGTATTGATGACATTTCCCACTTAGCGAGGTATTTACCTATAAGGTTTTGTAACTCTTCGCTGGTTATGTCTCCAACTATAGATAGTATTGCATTGTTTGGCCTGTAATAATCGTGATGAAACTTTATGATGTCTTCCCTGTTTATTCTGCTGATTGTCTCTTCAGTGCCTGTAATCAACCTTCCATAGGGATGGTCACCATAAACCTCTTTTCTGAAGACTTTGTCAACAACAAAGGAGGGGTCTTCTTCGCTACGTCTCAGGTTACCTATTATAATATCCTTTTTTCGTTTTATCTCTTCTTCCGGAAAGGTTGGATTTAAGAGAATATCCGAGAATATCTCAAATCCTGTATCTATGTCTTTCTTTAAAACAGAGAGGTTAATTGTTGAGAAATCACTACCTGCCGATGAATCGAGGCTTGCACCTATAAATTCTATCTCCTCACTTATATCCTTTGCCTTTCTTTTCTTTGTACCCTCTGTAAGGAGTTCTGCCGTCAGGTTTGCAAGACCTGCCTTTTGTGCAGGTTCATAAAATGGGCCTGCCTTGATCAGGAGCGTAACAGTTATTATGGGTAAGTTATGTCGTTCTACATGTAACAATGTGAGACCATTAGGTAAAACATGTCTCTTTATATCGAGGGCGAAAGGAAAAGATTGTCCGCTTAAAAATGTGAGATTAATAATTAAAGAGATCAACAAGATTTTCCAGAGCCTTAAGTTTCTCATTTTAAATCCTTTGTCGGGATTAATATCCCTACTGTCCTGTTGTCTTCAATTAGGTACTTTTTCGCCACCCTCTGGACATCCTCAGGCCTGATCTTTCTTATTCCCTCCAGATATTTATCCTTAAGTCTCCAGTCACCGAGGACCTCGAACCTTCCTGTTATCATTGCCTGCATATAAAGCGAGTCCTGACTGAAGATAAAGAATGATTCTATCTGGTTTTTTGCCTTTTGAAGTTCTCTTTCCGACGGGGGTTCATTCTTTATCCTATCTATCTCATCGTATAGAGCCTTTTCAATCTCTGCTATCTCTTTTCCTGGAGAAGCAGTTGCCCAGAGAAAGAAGAGGAAGGGATCTCTATACATGCCGCTGTAATCTGAACCGGCATCCAGTGCAATCTTTTTGTCATAAATCAATGACCTGTGAATACGTGAACTCTTACCACCTGAAAGGATTGTGCTCAGGACATCAAGGGCATAACTGTCCTCATGGGGTATGCTCGGTGTGTGATATGCAATAAGTATATATGGTAATTCAGCCTCCTTTTTAAGAATAAGTCTTTTTTCTCCCTTCTGCTGAGGCTCGACCGTGACATCCTTTGTCAAGGGTTTCGATACACTTCCTGCTTTTTTCCCGAAGGCAGATTTGATCTTTTCTAATATATCGTCAGGCTTAATGTCCCCTGCAATAACGATGAATGCATTGTTAGGCCTATAATGTGCTTCGTAGAATTCCCTTAAATCATCAACCTTGATATTGGATAAGTCGGACATCCATCCTATAACAGGATTTCTGTAGGGATGGTTCATAATGGCTGTAGCTGTGACCAACTCGAAGAGAGAGTTCTGGGGGTCATCTTCATATCTAAGCCTTCTTTCCTCCATAACAACATTTCTCTCGGAGATCGTTTCTTTTGGATCGAGTATGAGATTTAGCATCCTGTCAGATTCGAGGTCTATGGCTATACCTATACGGTCGGATGAAAGTGTTTCAAAATACATTGTATAGTCCTTTGTGGTCATGGCGTTATCTACTCCGCCGTTTCTTTGTATAATCTTTGAAAAGGTCTTTGGTCCGTACAAGGGGGTTCCTTTAAACATCATATGCTCGAGGAGGTGGCTCAGCCCGGTCTTACCCGAAATCTCATCCCTCGAACCAACCCTGTACCATATCTGAAATGTGGTGATCGGAACCTTGTGGTCCTCAATTGTTATTACCTTAAGGCCATTGTCGAGATAAAATTCCCTCGTCTCGGTAAGACCTGAAAAGGGGAAAAGAAAAAGAACAATAAGAATTACTAATAATCTAAGCATATTAAAATATAACAAAAAGGCTCTTTTCCGCCATTGGTTAATAAATTTTTCAGCATCTGCATTATTTGAATTAATCTTCCCTGATAGGTATTAAAGAGTTTTAACGCGCCTGGAGGGATTCGAACCCCCGGCCCACTGCTTAGAAGGCAGTTGCTCTATCCTACTGAGCTACAGGCGCAAATACCTATCAGTAATGCGTAATCCATGAGAGTAATGCGTGATGCGTGGAGGGTAAAAAGTTTAACTAATAAATCATCACTCATAACGCATTACGAATAACTCATCATGCAT
>JBKBUA010000150.1:0-3942 GCA_046290845.1 Thermodesulfovibrionales bacterium | reverse complement strand
GGGGTTTCTACAAATCCCCTGAGGGATTGATTGAAACTTTTATTTAAGTATATACTTTACGTTACGGTTGTGTCAATTGAAATAGTATATGCTTGATAAAGAGCCCCCCATAAAAGGGATAATAAAGTCTCTGGGTCTTGTCTTCGGAGATATAGGGACAAGCCCTATATATACACTTACAGTCATCTTTCTGCTTACAAGACCTACTCCTGATCATGTGATAGGTGTCCTTTCCCTTATTGTATGGACATTAATAATACTTGTAACAGTAGAATATGCATGGCTTGCTATGAGCCTTGGTAAGAAGGGTGAGGGTGGCACTATTGTGCTTAAGGAATTACTTGTCCCCCTGCTTAAGTCAGGCAGACAGATAGCATTTGTCACTCTACTTTCATTTATTGGAATATCCCTTCTCATTGGTGACGGTGTTATTACACCTGCTATAAGTATTCTGAGCGCAGTTGAGGGTTCGCTTTTGATTCCTGGATTCGAACACACAAAACAGGAAATACTTATTCTTATTGCGGCTGTTATTGCCATAACCCTCTTTGCCTTTCAAAGGAAGGGGACTGAGAAGGTTGCTGGGGCATTTGGACCAATGATGGTATTGTGGTTTTTCTCGCTGGCAATTTCGGGTATTGCCTCGATACTTCAGGTTCCATCTGTTGTAAATGCTATAAATCCCTATTATGCCTTTAAGTTTCTCTATGACAATGGTATCGCCGGTTTCTTTGTGCTTTCAGAAGTCATACTGTGTGCCACAGGAGGCGAGGCATTATATGCCGATATGGGACACCTTGGGAGGAAACCAATCATCAGGGCATGGTATTTTGTGTTTGCAGCCCTTTTGTTGAATTATCTTGGTCAGGGTGCGTTTGTTATTAAGCATTCGGATGCAAAGAACATGCTCTTTGAAATGGTGTTTCATCAGGCGCCGTTTCTTTATGTTCCATTTCTTATATTGAGCATTGTTGCGACTATTATAGCCTCTCAAGCAATGATAAGCGGGATGTTCTCAATCGTCTATCAGGGTATTCAAACCCGTGTTATGCCCATGTTCAAGGTTGACTATACGTCTGCTGAATTACGGGCACAGATATACATAGGAGCTGTCAATTGGTTTTTATTGCTCTCTGTTCTTTTTATCATGTTTGAATTCAGGGAATCCCATAGACTTGCTGCTGCCTATGGCCTCGCTGTCACAGGCACAATGACCCTAACCGGCATAATGATGACATGGATATTTCACCTTAAAGGGAAAAGGTCGCTCTCCCTCATTTCTCTTTTAGTTACAATTATTGATATAGTGTATCTCATTGCTAATTTTTATAAGATACCTCACGGAGGCTACTGGTCAATGATACTCGCCTCAATCCCGTTCTTTATGATAATGTTATACACAAGGGGACAGAGAAGGCTTTACAGGATGATGCATTTTATGCCCCTTGATGATTTCCTCAATAAGTTCAATAAGGTCTACCCAACATCTCCAAAGATAACAGGAACTGCCCTTTTCCTGATAAGGGATGTTAAAGAGATTCCTTTTTATATCATACAGACGATGTTCTATCATGGCATAATATATGAAGATAATATCTTTGTCTCTATTATCAAACGTGATGACCCTTTTGGGGTTACAGGATATTTCAAGGAGGATATTACAAGGGGTCTCAGACTCTTCGAGATTCAGTATGGATACATGGAGGTGGTGTATGTGGAGGATATTCTGAGGGAGGCAGGTATTGAGGAGAAGACGATATTTTATGGTATTGAGGACATAGCGACTAGAAGTACGGTCTGGAAACTATTTTCTATTATAAAAAAGATTACCCCTGCCTTTGTTCAGTTTTATAAGCTACCGTCCCGAAAACTCCATGGCGTTGTCACGAGGGTAGAGATGTGAGCACTTGTGAGAGGGGATTCTCATGGCTTGACCGTGACAGGAATAATGCAGTCTCCTCTTATATCGAAGGAGTTTTTTCTCTATATCCAGAGGTCTTAAAGAGGGCTAATGATATTGCAAGGATAATAAAGGTTAAGATCGAAGGCATAGACCAGTTCATACAGCAGAATACATCGGAGGTCTGTCCATCCTGCAAAAATAAGTGCTGCATAAACAGGCATGGTTATTATGATAATCTCGATATACTCTATATAATGGCCCTTGGCATGAAGCCCCCTTTATATCAGCAGGAATTATCAGATACAGAGCCATGCCGGTTTCTCTCTGACAATGGTTGTGTGAAGGAAAGATACCTGAGACCCTTTCGCTGTAACTGGTATTTCTGCGAGGCATTGCTCAATCATATGGAGGAGGGTCCTGCAAGGCCTTACCGTGAATTTATAAGGGTCTTTAATGAGATATTAGACTTGAGGAGTGAACTGCTCAATTGTGTATCCAAATATTGCAATAAACATACGGCGAGGCCGTGTGCTATTTAGATTTTTAAAAGGGAAAAGTTATGCCAGAATTTGCCGTAAGTCCAGAAAAGAACAGATGGCTTAAGGAGAAGATGAAGAGCCTGAATATCAGGGAGGAGGATATCCTTGAGAAGTTTGTCCGTTCCTCTGGCAAGGGAGGGCAGAAGGTAAACAAGTCTTCATCATGCGTATATTTAAAGCATTTACCATCAGGGATAGAGATAAAGTGCATGAAGGACAGAAGCCAGTCAATAAACCGATTCCTTGCAAGGAGGGAACTCATAGAAAGGATAGAGGAAAAGATGGGTATTGAAAAGACAGAGGTCTCAAAGATAAGAAAAAAGAAGGCAAAGGCGAGGAAGAGGGCTGAGAGGAAATACAGGGGAAAAGGTCCCGAGGATTAATGGATCTTAGGGTTTGGTGATGGAGAGGGAGGCACTTAAGAGTCTCGAGTTTTACAGGATAATCGATGATTTAGCAGGGCATTGTCATTCAGAGGCCACTGTTGATCTGATAAGGAATATATCACCCTTCAATGATATAAATTCAATCCATGAAAGATTCGGACAGATAAAAGAGATCATGAGGCTGAGGGAGGAAGGGAACCCGCTCGGTCTCTATGATTTTCATGATATCTCCGGGCTGATCGAGAAGGTAAGGCCAGAGGGTATTGCCCTCGAGACAAAAGATCTGCTCTTGCTCTTGCCCATCTTGAGGCTTGTCGAGGATATATCTGGTTTCCTGCGAGGAAGGAATCTCATTTATTTGAAACCTCTCTCAGAGGGTCTTTCAGGCTTCCCCTTTATCAGGTCGAGGATAGAGAGGACTATCGATAATGACGGGAATATACTCGATTCTGCATCCCCGACCCTTTCGGACCTCAGGAATAAGAAGAGGTCTCTCGAAAAAAGGATAAGAAGAAGACTGGAAGAGATCATTGCTGACAAGAGGATAGCCCCCTTTCTCCAGGATAATTTCATATCAATGAGGTCAGGCCGCTGGGTAATCCCTGTAAGGATGGACTCAAAGGGAGAGGTTAAAGGTGTTGTCCATGATGTTTCAAGGTCAGGTGATACCGCCTTTATTGAACCTGTGGAGATAATCGGGCTTTCCAATGAGCTTGAAAACATAATTGCTGAGGAGAAGGTCGAGGAGTTAAGGATACTAAGGGGCATTAGCGACATGATAAGGGCTGAGGCTGGAGAAATAGAGAGACAGTTCAGGATCCTTGTTACTATCGATCTCATAAACAGCATAGCCCTCTTCTCTGAAAGGATTAAGGCACAGATACCCGATATTAATGAATCAGGGTTCCTGAGGTTACATGATGCAAGACATCCAGTATTGTTGATATCGAGAAGGTATGAAGAGATAGTGCCCCTGAATATAGAGGTTAAATCAGAGAGGGTCGTGGTTATTACAGGGCCAAATGCAGGGGGGAAGACCGTGGCTGTTAAGACAGTTGGGCTTCTCACAGCAATGGCCCTATCAGGCATACCGATACCTGCTGATTCCTCATCC
>JBKBUA010000149.1:0-4031 GCA_046290845.1 Thermodesulfovibrionales bacterium | reverse complement strand
GTAATGGCAGAGATAATAAAGGGGCTTTTGAATTTAAAGTAAGGTTTAATTATGGCACATGAATTGCGTCAGTCAGTCAGTCAGTTTATTTAAGCCTTAATGGGGACTTAAAAACAATAAAGGGCAGAACCCGAGAAGGGAGTTGCCCTTTTTTGTATTTTAAGCCTTACAAGGGATTTCTCTCTATCAAGGAGGTTGAGGTGAATTAACAGAGCGATCCCGATAGAGGCGGGGTCGCACTATGTTGGTAGCAGTGAGGAGGGTTTATTTAAAAGAGAGGAGTTCGGTAACCATTAATTACCGAAAAAATCAAAAGAAAGGAGGAATTAATATGAGGTCAGTTAGGGTTTTAACAGCAGTCTTTCTTGTCCTTGTCTTTTCACTCATTACATCGGCATGGGCAGTGACGGTCAATCTGCCACAATCAGGGCAGAAGAAGTGTTATGACGCATCAGGGACGGAGATTGCCTGTCCTGGCACAGGACAGGATGGAGAGAAGCAGGCAGGTGTTGCCTGGCCAAGTCCGAGATTTACGGACAACGGCAATGGCACGATAACGGATAACCTCACAGGGCTTGTGTGGCTAAAGGATGCAAACTGTGCGAATGCAGTGAGGACATGGTCACAGGCACTTTCAGATGTGAATGAGTTAAACACAAGCGGAACCATGAATGGCAACAATTGTGGCGACACAAGCAATGGTGGTAGTCACCAGACCGACTGGCGGCTTCCAAACATCAATGAGCTTGAAAGCCTTGTTCATGCAGGCTATAACGAAGAGAACTGCGGAGGCTCTGCCTGCTCAACCTTATCAGCGTGGCTTAATAACAAGGGCTTCAGTAATGTGCAGTCTAACTACTACTGGTCCTCTACTACCTATGCCTACTATACGGACTACGCCTGGCTCGTCCCTATGTGGAATGGCGTTGTGTACGCCAGCAATAAGGCCTACAACTGCTATGTGTGGCCAGTGCGTGCAGGACAGTAATTGGTAATTTGGAGATTTGATGATTTAAAAAGATGGCACAGTATGAGCATCTGCCCATATATAAAAAGGCAATAGACATGGCGGTATATATAGAGAATATTGTGAGGAATTTTTCAAGGTATCACAAATATACCCTTGGGACAGATCTGAGGAACATCTCCCGTGAGATTGTGCGGTTGATCATCAGGGCAAACTCCGAGAGTGACAGGCTCAAAACACTCTTTGAACTGAGAGATACGATTGAAGAGTTAAAAGTGACCCTTAAGATAAGCAAAGAGGTTAAGGCATTTAAGAATTTTGCTTCCTTTAAACATGCCATTGAAGATGCAATTTCATTAAGCAGGCAGAACGAGGGCTGGATAAAGAGTGTAAAGGGGCAAAAATGAGGGGAAGTTCCATGCCAGAACTGCCTTTCTGTAATTCAACCAGCCTTCCATTAATGGGAGGGGTGGTCGGGTCAGGCTGGCAGGTGTGCATAGTAATACCACTGTGCGCCCATCCCGCCCGACGGGCATTGGCAGACAGTCAGGCATACCGTAGAGGATTGCCTGATGAAGGACTCATAAGTGGGTGGGCAAATGTGCAGTCTAACAACTACTGGTCCTCTACTACCTATGCCAACAATACGGACAACGCCTGGATCGTCAATATGTGGAATGGCAATGTGAACGCCAACAATAAGACCAACAACAACTATGTGTGGCCAGTGCGTGCAGGAGAGTGGTTACCCTCTCTATTTTCCTTTGAGAACCTCTACCTCTCATATCTCAAATGCAGAAAGAACAAGCGAAATACCATCAATGCCCTGAAATTTGAGATTAAGGCAGAGGATAATCTCTTTAAGCTCTCTGAGGAGCTAATGAGGAGGACATATCAGCCTTCCCGTTCTGTCTGCTTTATTGTGGAAAGGCCCAAGATGCGCGAAATTATTGCCGCTGATTTCAGAGACAGGGTTGTGCATCACCTGCTTATTGAGAGGCTTGAAGCAATCTATGAGCCTCTCTTTATTTACGACTCCTATGCCTGTCGGAAAGATAAGGGACTTCACAGGGCAATAGAAAGGGTAAAGGAGTTTATCAGAAAAGGAAGCGGCAATAGCAGAAGGAAGCTATATTTTATTCACCTTGACATAAAAAACTTCTTTATGAGCATTGATAAAAATATCCTCTACACCCTTCTTAAGAAAAAGGTGAAGGATGAAAACCTGCTATGGCTTGCCCGAGTGATAATCTTTCACAATCCTGTTGAAAACTGCATCATCAAGGGCAAGGGATACCTTATAAAAAGCCTTCCACCTCATAAGAGCCTTTTCCATGCACCAGAGGATAGAGGGCTTCCCGTTGGCAATCTCACGAGCCAGTTCTTTGCTAATGTCTATCTCAACGAGCTTGACCAGTTTGTGAAACACACCCTGAAATGCAGGTACTATATTCGCTATTGTGATGACTTTCTTATCCTTAACGAATCACCTGATAGATTAAAGGAGATTAAGGAAAAGATAAAAGATTTTGTAACGGAAAGACTCAATCTCTCTCTCAATGAAAGATACCAGAGTGTCATGCCTGTATCAAATGGGATTGACTTTCTGGGCTATATCATCAGGCAGGATTATATCCTTGTAAGGCAGAGGGTGATAAACAACCTCAGGTCAAAACTCAATTGGTTTGAAAAAAGGCTTATAACAGAGAACGAAGGGTATAAGATTATTAGATACGATTATAAACTGATTGAAAGGCTCAGGTCAGTTCTTGCCTCATATCTTGGCCATATTAAATGGGCCGATGCGTATAGACTTAAATGGGCAGTCTTAAAAAGATATGACTTTTTAAAAGAATATATCTCTTTTGATGATGGCAGGGTAAGATTGCTCCACAGGTATTGTGAGATATTCCCCTCTTTAAGAAGTCAGTACCTCTACTATGCATGTCTATTCAGGGAGATGGCAGTATTTTTCCAGGTTGGTGGTTTCTACGAGTTTTATGGCATGCCATGGCGGGAGGATGCCCTGGCTATCCTTAAACTCAAAAAACTAAAGAAGAACAAAAGGGGTGCTATATACGGCTTTCCAGTAGGGCTTGAAAGAAGATATACAGAAAGGCTTGTAAATAAAGGGATACCCGTGGTCATCATCAAAGAGACCGATAGATATATCGGTAGGATAAAAGAGCGTTTGCCAATAATGAAACTTATAAAAAAGGAGGCATAAAATGGTTAAGAAAACTTTCCTTGTAGTTTTGTTCATCATGCTGGGTATTTCACTTTCCTTTGCCCAGCCTGCCCAGGTTCCAAAGACAGGGCAGACAACGAGCTATGCAACAGGAGATGATGGAGATTTAAAAAGAGGTGTTGCCTGGCCAAGTCCAAGGTTCACGGACAACGGCAATGGCACGATAACGGATAACCTCACAGGGCTTGTGTGGCTAAAGGATGCAAACTGTGCGAATGCAGTGAGGACATGGTCACAGGCACTTTCAGATGTGAATGAGTTAAACACAAGCGGAACCATGAATGGCAACAATTGTGGCGACACAAGCAATGGTGGTAGTCACCAGACCGACTGGCGGCTTCCAAACAGAAAGGAACTGAGAAGCCTGATTGACTACTCCCAATATCGTCCTGCCCTTCCATCAGGACACCCCTTCAGTAATGTGCAGTCTAACTACTACTGGTCCTCTACTACCTATGCCGGCGATACGGTCAACGCCTGGATCGTCGATATGTGGTTTGGCTATGTGGACGCCTACTATAAGACCAACTTCCTCTATGTGTGGCCGGTGCGTGCAGGACAGGTTGGTAATTTGTATAATTTGGTTATTTCAAAGTCAGGCACAGGCTCAGGCACGGTGACAAGCTCAGACGGAGGGATAAACTGTGGAGCAGACTGTTCAGAACAATACGCATCAGGCACAACCGTGACCCTCACAGCAACACCAGATTCAGGCTCCACCTTTGCAGGCTGGAGTGGTGATTGCACAGACATAGGGAACAATCAGGCACAGGTAACAATGGATGCAAATAAGAGTTGCACAGCCACATTTAATCT
>JBKBUA010000148.1:0-4128 GCA_046290845.1 Thermodesulfovibrionales bacterium | reverse complement strand
GATTTATCATCGTTAAACCTTCAACTCCTCTATCCTCTCTTTAAGTTCTTCCATAGCCTTTATAAGGAGTTTCTCCTTTCTGATAAGCTCTCTTACATATTCTACCGGAGGAAAACTTATTGCATTCTTTAAGCAGGTGTTTGCGCAGGTAACGCAGGCTACCATACAGTTATTCGGCCGTAGAACTACGGGTTTTTTCTTCTCATAGTCAAATCCGTAAACCTTTCTTCCGCATCCCGTCGCGCACATGCCACATCCTATGCACTTTGATTCATCAACAGTCGGATGCCATTTAATATTTTCCCTCGGTATCCCATGCCATGGTTTGATAACTACTTCCATCTTACACCTCCTGTTTTAATGCTCAAAAAATATCTTCAACCACCACATCAGAAAAATACCAGGATACCGACTTCATTAATATCTTCTTAAGCATATCCGAGCCTATGAGGAATACAAAAGACAGAGCCATCATAAACACTATTAATGAAACAGGTATTGGAGACATAAGCCAACCCCTCAAGGCGGCAATCACTGTAAGGGTTAAAACTATAATTGTGCTAATGATAAGCCATTTGCCGGGATAAGGTTTTGCCCAGAAATAGCCGCGAGCTCTGGTCGAATAAAGCGCTGCCTGTCCCCCGCTGAATACAAGCCATACAAAGATAAGCGTCTGGACTTCAGGGGTATCAAGTTTCAGCATATTTTGGGCTGACCATAAGACTAAAATACTCAAAATGAACAAGAGCATGGCAAAACTGAAACCTGTTTTTGCGAGGGTGCGGATGACCCATCTGTCAGGTCTGGGCGAAGGAACTACCTTGTCCTTTGAAAGGGCAAATGTTGCAACATCGCCTGCAAACATGAATAAGACCATCAGCATCGGGCTGAGCGCAAAGATATTGAAGAACAAAACTCCCACGGCAAGAAACGGTGGTATGCTGAGCTTTCTGGTTATCATTGCAAGAAGCCATGTCTGCATACGCTGATAAATTTTGCGGCTTCCCTCTATTACCTTGATAATTCCATCAAGGCCGTGCTGTGTAAGAACAAGACTGGCAGCAGCCTTAGCGACATCCGTAGAGTTAGCCACTGCAATTCCAACATCAGCCTGCTTTAGAGCTGGGGCATCATTTACGCCGTCGCCTGTCATTCCAACAATATGGCCTGCTTTCTGGAGCGCCTGAACCAGATAAAATTTATCCTCAGGAAGCACGCCTGCAAAGACCTCATATTCTTTAATCATGTCAGCGTTGATCCCTTCCCTGATAGTCCCGTGTGGAGCGACTTTGCCTGTTAATCCAACCTTTAACGCCACTGTCCTTGCAGTTGCTTCATTGTCTCCTGTGACAAGCAGCACTTTCACCCCTTTACCTTTCAGGCCGCCAATCAGCTTAGCTGCATCATCGCGGATAGGGTCGCTCAGGCCAATGAGTCCGGCAAATCGCAAATCTTCTTTTGAGCCGAATGCAACGGCAATTACACGATTTCCCTCTGCCGTAAGTCCTGCAATAATTTCATCAAGTCCGGCTGGTGTTGTCTTAGTTATTTTAGAGATTGTCAACGGTTCGCCTTTGATAATTCTTATAGTCTTATCGTCCCGACGGACCAATGCCATTGAGTATTTCTTGTCAGGGTCAAAGGGGACAAAAGTCAAACGGCCCTCTTTGTTGTTTATGAGGTTTTTTGCCTTTGCCTCGTTGATGACGGCAATGTCTATCGGGTCCTGAGTTGCCTCATCCGATGCAAGCACAGCCATGCCGAGCACATCACCTTCATCTTGCTGATCAAAGGCATAAACTTTTGAGACAGTCAAAATATTCTTTGTCAAAGTGCCTGTCTTGTCAAGGCAGAGGATATCCATAGTGGCAGCATCCTCAATAGCTGAAAGCCTCGTGACAAGAACGCCGCCCTTAGCCAGCATTCGGGAACCGATGGATGCCGCCATTGTAAACATCATCGGTGCTGCTACAGGAACAGAGGCAACGAGCAGCAAGAGCACAAAGGGAAGAAATCCTGCAAGGGGCAGACCGCGAACTATGGCAATAACAAGCACTGCAAGGGCAAGTATGACATCAAATGAAGCGAGGTATTTTGCTACCCCGGTTATCAGAATTTCGAGTCGGGCCGGAACTTTGGCTGTTTTGACAAGTTCGGCAGTTTTGCCAAAATATGTTCGTAAGCCTGTCGCTGTAACAATGCCTGTTGCTTCTCCGCGCGTAACTAATGATCCGGCATAGACCGTGGTGTCAACGGTTTTTCCGACAGGCAGTGATTCTCCTGTTAACTGGGCCTGATTTACTTCAACATGACCGTCTATAAGTTGAATATCTGCAGGAACAATGTCGCCTGCCCGAAGATAAACAATGTCATCAGGAACGATTTCTGTCGCTGCAATTGTCTGCCATGCGCCGTCGCGTTTGACCCGTGCATTAATTATCAGACGCTGACGGAGCAACGCAAGCGCCTGACTTGCCTTGTTTTCCTGATAAAACCCGAGAAGGGCGCTGAATACAAGCCACGCAGTAATTATGCCTGCCTCTACATATCGTTTAAGCGCGATGTCCAGGATAATGGCGAGCTCGAGCATCCACGGGACAATGCCCCAGAATCTGCGGAGAAACATTATTAGTCTGCGGCGGCTCTCCCTTGCGATTATGTTAGGTCCGTATTGCCGAAGCCTTTCAGCAGCCTCATCGGAAGTCAGACCATATTGTTTATCCTTAATATTCTCCAACATCTCATGCTCCTTCGTTGTAATCAGCTATCTACTGTTTTATTTGTTTGTTATTCGCCCAGCCACAGCATACCTACGACCTCATTGTTGCTTATCAGTTCAACTTTAATGCCGAAGCGGCCGATCCAATACGCTCCTATTTCAACCGATTTAAGATCAACATCTTTCCAGAGATGTCCAACAACTCCGTCATCAAACAGCAAAGGGATATGGGTAATTCCATGAGGGTTTGTCCATTTTTCACCTTTTGTTACCTCAGCAAGCAATGCCTTTGCATCTTTTTCAACCTTTTCCCTGTCTATTTCCTTTTCAGCATAGTATGCCCCCCAACGGGGACCATATTTAAAACATGGCATAAAATTCACCTCCTCTAATTAAAAAACAGCGCTGGTCTTGCAACTTCCTCCGCAGCAGCAATACCAGAACTAATCCAGACAGCAAAACGACGAAGCCTTTGAAGTCACTTTCAGCAGGTAAACGTAAAGACCTTCTCTTTGAAATTCCTTGTAGGCCTGCCCCGGCTCAAAGCAGGGCCTTCTTGCATAACTCGCCTCCTCTACCTTAAGAAGGTGTTGGGGGTTACAGTTTTCAATTTACCTTCTCCAACCTGCCCATACAGGAATGCCTGCACTGTCTCTGAGAACGAGCACATTGTCTCCTTTCTTTACCTCTGCTGCAATGATAGCAGGCTTACCGTCAATAGTGACCCTTGAGCCTTTTACTTCAATCTTATCACCTTTTTCAATCTTTGTGTCGAGTCTTTCAATATACCATTCAGGTCCCAGGTGAACAGAGATTGTTTCCTTATCAGTTTTGAGCATCACATGGATGCCTGAGTACATGCCTTTCAAAGGAACTATCTTATCCACTGATTCTACAGTACCTGTTAGTGTTTCCACTGTTGCGGGATTATACATCTTCTGATAGGCTGTTCCCATGCCCCATCCTCCGCTTCCTCGCCACGCTCTCCATGCTGCAAAGGCCATGGAAGAGGTCATAATCAACGAAAAAGCGACCACTAAACCTATAAGTCTTTTTGTACTCATAACTACCTCCTTGAGCCGGGATTTTGTTAAAGTTCTTTCCAGCACCTAAAGGTGCATCCTCTTTATGAGTAAAGAATATCAAAATATTGTGAAGTAATAACGAATAAATTATGAAAATTTGTGAAGTCCTGTTTCTCATGTCGTTAGGTAAAATTAAGGCTTTTAATCTCAAGAAACCTCTGTAGTTCTTTATCCTTCTTCGATGCCTCAAGGATAAGATTTATCATCTTAAACCTTCAACTCCTCTATCCTCTCTTTAAGTTCTTCCATAGCCTTTATAAGGAGTTTCTCCTTAGCTTATATACTTTGATTCATCAACAGTCGGATGCCATTTAATTTTTTCCC
>JBKBUA010000014.1:22371-24949 GCA_046290845.1 Thermodesulfovibrionales bacterium | reverse complement strand
AGACCGCTCAGGGAGAGAAGTCCTGAAAGGATAATGCAGATAGCAAATGAGAGCCTGAGAAAAACGGGCTATGAAGAGATTTCCCTTTCTTCTCTCAGCACAGGTGATTACTGTAATCTTATTCCCCTTTTGAAGGAGATGAACAGACATTTTTCCGAAAAGGTCGTCTCGATCTCCCTTCCTTCGCTCAGAGTGGCTTCTGTAAATATAGATGTTTTAAGGGAGATAAAGACGGTCAGAAAAACAGGGTTTACTATCGCTCCTGAGGCAGCCTCAGAAAGACTGCGAAGGGTCATAAACAAAGACTTTAATGATGAAGATTATGAAAGGGCCTTGCATGCCCTTTTTTCAGAGGGATGGGAGAATCTAAAGCTCTATTTCATGATAGGCCTTCCTGATGAAAGGGATGAGGATGTTGAGGCTATACCAGAGATGGCTCTGAGGGCTATAAAGGTGGCAAAGAGGTATTCAAAAAGGTTTGTGAATCTGAGTGTTACGGTCTCACCCTTTGTCCCCAAGCCCCACACACCTTTTCAGTGGCTTGGTCAGGAGCCAATAGATAAGATTAAGGAAAAACTCGAATATCTGAAGGAAAAACTCAGCAGGAAGAAGATTAACTACAAGGGGCATGACCCTCGGATGAGCCTTCTCGAGGCAGTTCTTTCGAGAGGGGATTCGGATATTAGTAATTTGATTGAGGAGGCATGGAAAAAGGGTTGCAGTCTTGATGCCTGGATTGATTGGTTTGATTTTAATAAATGGAAGGCTGTATCTGAGACAGCAGGGATCGATCTCCTGAAATATGCAAACAGGAGATTTGATCTTGCTGAACCACTTCCCTGGGATATTGTGGATACAGGGATCAAGAAGGAATTCTTAAGGAAAGAACTCAAGAGGGCACTCTCAGAAGAGATGACCCCAGAGTGCCGTGAGAAGTGTTATGGCTGTGGACTTAACTGTATATCTAATAATGAGGTCAAAGGTGAGACAAAATTACATAATCTGCGTGATGAGTTACGCGTGATGGGTGAAGGGTTACTCGTTACGCATACTTCTAAAGCAGGATCACACATTACGCAACAAAGACTCAGGGTTCAATTTCAGAAAACAGGGCTGCTGAAATACCTCTCTCACCGTGAATTGATGACAGCTATTATAAGGGCTGTAAGAAGGGCGGATATACCTGTTTTATATTCTCAGGGTTTCCATCCTTCGCCGAGACTTTCATTTGGCCCTCCCTTAAATGTTGGAGTCTCAGGGCTGAGGGAGTATTTTGATATGGAAGTTAAGGCAGGTTTGCCCTCTAACATAAAGGGCAGCGTCCTGAGTTTATCGAAGGACAGACTTAATGAGACCCTTCCAGAGGGGATAAGAATAAATGATGTATTTCTTATAAAAAAATCCATCCCTTCCCTCGATAGCTTTATAAAGAGATATGAATATGAGATAATATGTCCAGGTGTGATGGATATATCAGATTTTATGAGTAAAGACAACCTTGTTATCGAAAGAGAGACTGCGAAAGGAAAAATTCTATCAATCGATTTAAAGACTATGGTAGAATCATTGCAGATAATTGATAAAGATAGATTAAGGCTAATACTTATTGACCAGATAGAAAAGGTCAGATTGAATGAAATCATTAAGGCAATGTTCGGGGCTATGGTGCCTGTTGATATTATCAGGACAGGACTTTTTGGCTGGGATTCTAAAGGTAATAGGTGGGTTGAAGTCTCAGAACTTCTAAGTTCTGACACCATTTGGGAGGATAATGAATAGCGAGATCTTAATTAATGTTACCCGTGAGGAAAGAAGGGTTGCCCTGCTCGAGGGTGGACAGGTAGTTGAACTATATGTAGAAAGGAAAAGGGACGCGAGCCTTGTAGGAAACATATATAAAGGTAGGGTTGTGAAGATACTCCCTGGTATGCAATCCGCTTTTATTGATATAGGGCTTGAAAAGGCTGCATTTTTATATGTCGCTGATATAAAGACAGATGTTGAGGATTATACCTCTCTTATAGAAGATGAGGAGTCTAGTTCCATTGATGCAATTGAAGTATCAAAGAAGGGGAGACAGGATCTATCGATTGAGGAGATAATCCAGGAAGGGCAGGAGATGCTGGTGCAGGTTTCTAAGGATCCTATCGGCACCAAAGGCGCAAGGGTAACAACCTATGTTACACTTCCAGGCCGTTATCTCGTCCTAATGCCAGGTGTTGAACATGTTGGTATATCACGCAGGATATCTGATGAGGCAGAGAGGACAAGACTGAAAAGCATTGTTGAGATCTTGAGGCCCAAGGGCTATGGCATGATAATAAGGACGGCAAGCGAGGGCTGTACAGAAGAAGAGATAAGAAAGGATCTTGAGTTTCTTCTCCTTCTCTGGGAGAACATACAGAAAAAGAGAGACAAGGTTTCCGCACCCAGCCTCCTTTACAGCGATCTTGACCTGGCCTTCAGGAGCGTTCGTGACCTGATGAACCAAGATGTGGAAAGACTCGTGATTGATGATGAAACAGAGTTCGAGAGGATAAGGGAGTTTGTCAGGACCTATTTCCCAAAGTTACTCGAA
>JBKBUA010000014.1:15032-22279 GCA_046290845.1 Thermodesulfovibrionales bacterium | reverse complement strand
GAGAAAAGATAGAGCTTTATACCGATATAGAACCAATATTCGAGGCCTTCGGTGTTGAACTCGATATATCGAGGTCTCTCGGTAGAAGGGTATGGCTGAAGTCAGGGGGTTATATAGTTATTGACCAGACCGAGGCTATGACCGTAATAGATGTCAATACAGGGAAATTTGTGGGTAAGGAAGACCTTGAGGATACCATTCTTAAGACCAATCTCGAGGCAGTAAAGGAGATTGCCTATCAGATAAGGCTCAGGAATCTCGGCGGAATAATAATAATCGATTTCATCGATATGGAGAGGCCTGAAAACAGGGAGAGGGTCTTTAATTCCTTTCTCGATGCGATGAAGAAAGACAGGGCTAAAAACACCATACTTCATATCTCTGAACTTGGACTCATACAGATGACGAGAAAGAGGGTGAGAGAAAGCCTTGGAAGGGTGTTATGCGAATCCTGTCCGTATTGTGAAGGTAAGGGCTATGTTAAGTCACCGAGAACTATATGTTATGAGATCTTCAGAAAGATAACGAGGATGGCAAGACAGGGCGTTGAAAGGCTTGTTATAACGGCTCATCCCTCTGTGGCTGAACTTCTTTCTGATGAGGAAAGGACAGGCATTGAAGAGATAGAGAACAAGTACGGGGTAAAGGTCATAGTAAAGGAAGACAACAAACTCCATCAGGAGAATTACGAGATAGTTCATTTATGAAGGCATTATGGAAAGGTAACATAAGCTTTGCCCTTGTTAATATCCCTGTTAAGCTCTATGGAGCAACACACAGGAAGGATCTGGAATTCCATCTTTTGCATAAGAAATGCTCTACACCTCTGCATTATGAGAGGTACTGTACAACCTGTAAAACAGATGTAGCCTGGGAAGATACTGTTCATGGCTATGAATATGAAAAAGGGAAATTCGTGGTTATAACAGAAGAGGAAATGGAACATATCCCTGTAAAGACATCAAAGAGTATAGATATATTGAGGTTTGTTGATCCTCAAGATATAGAACCCCTTTACTATGACAGGTCTTATTATCTCGAGCCCGCAGAGGGCGGGGAAAGGGCATATGTATTGCTGAGAGAGACCATGAAGGCCTCTAATAAGGTCGGTCTTGCAAAGATGACCTTCAAGGAAAGGGAACATGTGGCAATCATCAGGCTTTATCACGACACGCTTATGCTACAAACCCTTTTCTACTCTGAAGAGATTGTGAAACCCGAAACGCTCAATATTCCTAAGAAGATTGCCCTTGACCCAAAGGAACTGTCCCTGGCGCAGGAACTGGTCAGACATTTTACAGGGCGATTCAATATAGAGGCCTATCATGATGAATACAGAGAATCCCTCATGGAACTTATAAAGGCAAAGATAGCAGGCAAAGAGATTAAGGTAGTCCCGAAGAGGGAGGTCGAGAAGGTTGTAAGCCTCATGGATGCTCTGAAGAAGAGCCTTGAAAAGAAGAGAAAGGCAGGCTAATGTTATCTATGTCTCTTAACCCCGACCTTCTTGCAATATCTATTGATTAAGCAAATACTGCACAAGGGCGAGATAGGTTTGCAAATGCCCTGTCCAAAGGCAACGAGGAGGCCATTGAGTTCGATCCAGTATCTTTCGGGCAATATCTTCCTGAGTTTTATTTCTGTCTCCTCAGGGTTTTTGGTCCTTACAAGTCCGAGCCTGTTAGTTATCCTGTGTACATGGGTATCCACACATATGCCAGGTTTATTGTAGCCGAGCGTTATTACAAGGTTTGCTGTCTTTCTCCCCACTCCCTTCAGTCTCAATAGTTCTTCAAGACTATCAGGCACGATAGAATCATATCTTTCAACGATGGCCTTGCTCAATTCCTTAATCCTTTTTGCCTTGACCCTGTAAAATCCAACAGGATATATAGCCTTCTGGATTTCATCGACACTTAGCTTTGCCATTTCATCAGGCCTCGATGCGAGCCTGAAGAGCCTTTCTGATGCCTCTCCTGTAGTTCTATCCTGTGTTCTAAGGCTCAAGATGCAAGAGATCAGTATCTTATAGGGGTCCCTTTCAACTGAGGCCATATCCTCAAGCCAAGGAACGTTGAGACCCTTTACCTGCCTTTTCAAAAGGGGCCAGATCTTTTCCCAGTTTCTTATCTTATCTATCACCACAGTTGTCTTTTATATTAACCCTAATGTTGCAAAAAATCTGAGGCAGGCACAATTCAAAACCTTTTATAATGCGATTGGACATTAAATGTGATGCCATAAGCAGAATTGTACCTGTGGTGCCGTTCAATCTAAACCGCCTTATGATACGAAATGCTGCTATCGGTATCGCAGATAAAAGGTTTTTTTTCATCATGCCTGCCTCATAGAAATTGGTTGTTTTATGCAATGTTTAGGTTAATTCACCCATTTACGATTCACATGAATTATTTTTTGGCAAAAGTATTGTAAATACAGTTCCTTTGCCATATTCACTCTTTACCTCTATCCTTCCATTATGGGCATCAACAAGTTCTTTGACAATCGCAAGTCCGAGGCCGAGGCCTCCACTGAAAGACCTGTAAAACCTTTCGAAGATAAAGGGGAGTTCTTCCTGTTTTATTCCACATCCTGTATCTCCAATCTCGATATAAGTAGCAAGGCCCTTTGATCCTGCCTTTATCCATATCTTTCCACCTTGCCCTGTTGCCTTTAAGCCGTTATCGAGGAGATTTATAATAATCTGACTCAACCTTTCAGGATCTGCCGTTACTGCTAATCCTTCATCGCACTGAATCTCTGTAGTGATATTTTTATCCCTGAAGGACATATAAAATCTATCCATTATATTTTTCAGGAATTGATGGAGATTTATGGATTGTTTTCTCAACAAAAGTGTACTCGCCTGAGCCTGAGCAAGTTCCTCTAACCCTTCAATGAGAAACTTAAGCCTGCTTATCTCTTCATTCAAGGACTGAAGACCTTCTTTGTTGATGGGTATTATGCCATCAATCATCCCTTCTATCTCCCCTTTTATAGCACTGACAGGTGTCCTTAGTTCATGGGCTATATTCGATATTAGTTTTTTCCTTAAGGACTCCTGTGTCTCGAGGCTTTTTGCCATACTGTTGAATGTCGCTGCGAGTCTTGCCAGCTCATCGGTGCCTGAGATGTTAACCCTACTTTTAAGATTTCCATCACCGATGGCCTCTGCAGCAGTGTTAAGCCTCTCAATGGGCTTTGTGAATCTCCTCGAAAAAATAATACTCAGGATTATAGCAAGACCTCCGATAATCAATAAGGAAAGGAGGAAAAACCTGTCAGACCTTTTGATATATATATTCTCTCTCCCTGTTTTAAGAAATCTTACCTCGAGGGAGCCTATCTCTTTACCGCCAAGGAAAAGGGGATATACCACAAACTCATTTTTGTCTCTCCTTTCTCTGCCGAGACCTGATATTGCCAGTATCCTTCTCTTCATTAAAGGGGGGAGCATGTTTGTGGCCTTCTCTGTATCAATTACTAACCTTCCCTCATTGTCAAAGACCTTCGTCTCTAAACCGAGCATCAATGCCCAGGTTATGTCTTCAGAGATAGCTTCAATTCTCCATTCACCAAATTTTTCATAAGTTCCTTCGAGGTCAGCCGTCACCCAGTAGACTCGGTCCTCAAGCTCTCCCTCCAAAAAATCCCTGAAATCCTTAATCATGAGTTCCCTCAATATCAGGGATGATGACAGGGCTATCAAAGAGATCGTTGAAAGGGTGATAAGGAGTTTTAGCCAGAGACTTTTAATCATCCCTCAAACCTATAAATTTATAACCGACACCATATATAGTAAGTATTAGGATGGGATTTTTAGGGTCTTCACCCAGCTTCTGTCTTATATTCTTTATGTGGGCATCGATACTCCTCTCGTAACCCTCAAAATGATAACCGAGGGCTTTATCAACAAGTTCCTCCCTCGTGAATACCCTATCAGGGGAAGATGCCAGGGCAAATAAAACCTTGAATTCTGTTGGTGTTAGATTTACAGGAACTCCTCGTAATTTGACCTGATAACTCTGACCATCTACGATTAAAAGGCCATTATTGAAGCTCATCGGCTTTACATAACCGAGGTCCATCTTTTTTGCTCTCTTAAGGACAGCCTTCACCCTGAAAACAAGTTCTCGGGGACTGAAAGGCTTCACAACATAATCATCAGCACCGAGGGCAAATCCGGCCACCCTTTCTTCCTCTGAGGATTTGGCCGTCAGCATCATTACAGGGAAATCCCCCATATCCTTAAGTTCCTGAAATACCTCTTCTCCACCCATATCAGGAAGCATGAGGTCAAGTATGACGAGTTGGGGTGGTTCTTTTATAGCATGGTCAATCGCGTCTCTTCCCTTTTCAAAGAGAAGAACCCTGTAACCGGCTCCCTCGAGATACGCCTTAACAACGCGGCCAATCTTCCTGTCATCCTCAATCACAAAGATTGGGTTCATATCACTCCTTAGTCAGAAGTACTCTGTTTTCTCTTTGTTTGTCTTCTTTAAACATGTTCATTCGTTATTTTACCACAGTGAATGCAACTATACGGTTTCTAAACCCTAATGTTGCAAAAAATATGAGGCAGGCACAATTCAAAACCTTTTATAATGCGATTGGACATTAAATATGATGCCATAAGCAGAATTATACCTGTGGTGCCGTTCAATCTAAACCGCCTTATGATACGAAATGCTGCTATCGGTATCGCAGATAAAAGGTTTTTCATCATGCCTGCCTCATAGAAATTGGTTGTTTTATGCGATGTTTAGGTAAACAAAGGCAGAAGTCGGAAGACTTCGGCGAGTTCTCTTTTGGCAGGATCGAACCGATCACCTTCATATTTGTAAAGAGTGATCCATAATGGGTAATGGGTAATGGGTAATGAGTAATGGGTGATGAGTAACTCATCACGGATCACGCATCACTCATCACTATAAATCAAACGGCATCGCTGAGGAAGGTAAAATTGACTCTAAAGGCATCAAAATTTTATCATATTCAATGCTCGATCCAGAGAAACAGTTAGAGATAATAAAGAGAGGGGCAACAGAGGTAATACTCGAAAAGGAGTTGCTCCACAAGCTCGAGAGGTCTTGCAGGGAAGGAAAACCCCTCAGGGTTAAGGCAGGTTTTGATCCAACGGCACCAGACATACATCTCGGCCATACCGTCTTACTCGAAAAGATGAGGCAGTTCCAGGAATTAGGCCATGAAGTGATATTCCTTATTGGGGACTTTACAGGCATGATTGGTGACCCCTCAGGGAAGAGTGAAACGAGAAAACCGCTGACAAAGGAAGAGGTTCTTGAGAATGCTAAAACCTACAAAGACCAGATATTCAAGATCCTTGACCCTGAAAGGACAACCATAGACTTTAACTCCCGATGGATGTCCACGATGACTGTAGAAGACCTGATCAGACTTGCCTCACATTACACCGTGGCACGGATGCTCGAGAGGGAGGACTTCAAACAGAGGTTTATGAACCAGAATCCCATAAGTATCCATGAATTCCTCTATCCACTTATTCAGGGTTATGATTCTGTTGTCCTGAGGGCTGATGTGGAACTGGGAGGAACTGATCAGAGGTTTAACTTAGTGGTGGGAAGGGAACTTCAGAGGGAATATGGTCAGGAGCCTCAAGTCCTTGTACTTATGCCCCTTCTTGAAGGCCTTGATGGTGTGAAAAAGATGTCCAAGAGCCTCGGTAACTACATAGGGATTACAGAACCACCGAGGGAGATGTTCGGAAAGATAATGTCTATAAGTGATGAACTGATGCTTCGATACTATGAATTATTAAGCCATATATCCATCGAAGAACTTGAGCAATTGAAGGAAGATATAAGCAATGGCTCGGTTAATCCGAAAGAGATTAAGGAGAGGCTTGCAATAGAGATTGTTGAGAGATACTGGGGTAAAGAAGAGGCCCTGAGGGCAAAAGAGGAATTCGAACACATATTCAGGGATAAGGGCATGCCGGATGAGATACCTGTTACCGAATTTCACTGGGATGGAGAGGAGATATGGGTGCCAAAGTTGATGAAACTCACAGGACTTGTGAACTCAACGAGTGAGGCGGTTAGGCTTATAAAGCAGGGCGCTGTTCTTATAAATGATACGAAGGTCCTTGACCCTGACAGGAAGATACCCGAAGGGGAATATGTCTTTAAGGTCGGTAAGAGGAAATTTCTGAAGATCAAACCTAAATAAGGCTGAAGTCCCGCCACCATCCGAGAGAGTAAGGTGAAGAGGTGAATTTTATTGGTGAATAGGTGAAGTGGTGAAGAGGTGAAAAAAAACCATTCACCCATTCACCCAAACTATAGCCTATAGCCTACAATAACGGACTTTATAATCTCATCAACCATTGCCTCAATCGTGGCCTTCTCAGGCATTATATCAACCTTTAGCCCCTTCTTTTCAATCGCCTCTGCTGTAACAGGCCCAATAACAGCTATCTTAACCCCCTTAAGCAGTTCTATCGCCTCTTCACCCATAATCTCGAGGAAGTTCTTGAATGTTGCGGCACTTGTAAATGTGGCTATAGTTATCCGACCCTCTTTGAGAAACCTCTTTAATCTCTTACCATGCATATCAGGTCTCACCGCCCTGTAAGCTGGGGGTGTATCTATATGCCCACCGAGACTCCTTATCTTTTCAGGAAAGACCTCCCTCGCTACCTCTGCCCTCGGAAGTAAAATCCTCAATCTATCAACAGGCTCACCAACCCTTGAAAAGGCTTCTATCAATCCCTCGGCACGGAACTCCTCGGGCACAAGGTCAACCTTAATACCATACTTTTTTATCTCTGCTGCTGTCTTCGTTCCTATTGCGCAGATCTTTAAGCCCTTCAGGTCTCTTATATCCCTGTCCAGTTCAAAGAACCTCTTCAGGAAATACCTTACTCCATTCGCGCTGGTAAAGACTATCCAGTTATATGAATCTATCCTGCTGATGGAACTGTCGAGCTCGCTATAATTGGTCGGGGGCTGAATCTCTATTGTTGGCAACTCGATTATCTCAGCCCCCAGTTCCTCGAGCCTCTCGAACCCCCCTGAATGCTCCCTCGTTACGAGTACCCTCTGGCCGAAGAGTGGGAGTTTTTCATACCACTTGAGGGAATCCCTGAGCTTTACCACATCACCAACAACAATAACAGAAGGGGGCTTTATCTCGTTATCTTTTATGTCTGATACAAGGTCTCTCAATTTACTGACTATTGTCCTCTGATCGGGCCTCGTGCCCCA
>JBKBUA010000014.1:0-14933 GCA_046290845.1 Thermodesulfovibrionales bacterium | reverse complement strand
TCTGCAAACTATCTTGCCCTCTGATGCCTTTCTTACCATGGCATCGTTTATCTCCTCTTGGGTCATCTCATGATGCCCCCCTCTCTTGCCAGCATATATGAACTCTGCATCATGATTGATGTAATTGAGTATCTGGGCATTGAGGTGGAAGTCATAAATTACGACATCAGCCTTCTCAAGGCATCTCAGGCCCTTAACTGTTAATAATCCTATATCTCCAGGGCCAGCACCAATGATGTAGACCTTTCCCTTCGGACTTTTACCGATGCTTTTAATCATCGAATAATTTTATCACAGACTGCCAAACTTTATCTCTGCCTCTGACTTTCTGATGTAAAAAGGGGTTAGTGTTACAGGGTCTGAGAACTCTCCATTAAGCGCTTTCTGCAGACCAAGGATCGCAATGGAGGAAGCCATTGGTACATCAGAATGGGGAGGTGCAAAAAAGGCATCCCTTCCTTTAATGGCTAATATAGTCTCCCTGTACAGTCTTGCCCCTTCTCCTGCAAATAACACAGGACCCTTTATATCCTTTAAAATATCTTCAGGTCTTACAGATAATTCAGATAGGACCTTCTCAAATCTATCCCCTTCCCACTTATAAAGGCCAGTATAGACCTCCTTCTTCCGAGCATCGAGCATGGGACAGACAGGGTATCTACTGAAGGGGAAGTTCCAGGCAAAGGCATCTAAGGTTGGAACTGCCACTACAGGCTTCCCTGTTGCAAAGGCAAATCCCTTAACAGTGCTCAGACCAATCCTGAGACCTGTAAAGGAACCAGGTCCTATAGAGAGACAATAGGCATCAATCTCGGATAACTTCAAATTTGCGAGTCTGAGGGCTGAATCTATCCCAACCATCAATCTCTCTGAATGCGTTGACTTTACATTGAGCCGTATCTCAACAACAAGCCCAGCTTCATCCATTATGGCAACACCACCGAGCATCGTTGATGTCTCAATAGCGAGTATCTTCATCCTCAATCCCTCGGATGGGTTCTCCTGTAATCAGAAGGGCTTTCGTTTAGTCCTCTCTCGCCCCATAGGCCTACTTTCTTCTTAGATGCAATCTCCTGGGCCTCCCTTAATCTCTCGACATACTTAACATTCGGCGGGATTGTGTAAAGAAGGGCATGAACACTTTTTATCATCTCCTCATTTATCAACCTGCCGTCCTTAGTCCAGAGATAGGCGAGGAGCCTTCCATACTTATCCCTTTCTTCGACATCTAACTCAATCCTGACAATTTTGTCTGTCCTTTTTATTATGTCCTGTAATCTTCTTTTTGCCCTCTTGCCCCATGGTTCCTGCCCAAGTTCAGGTGCATCTATCCCTATGAGCCTAACCCTTTCTTCCCTATTATTTACCTTTATGCTTAGAGTGTCTCCATCATGCACACCAGTCACCCTTACGAATCCATCCTTCATTACCCTTCTTTCTATCAGTTTGTCCTGAAGGATGGTAAAGAGGGCTATGATCAAGAAGATGAGGGTGGCGATAGACTTTGGCCTGAATAGATAATCCCTTCTCTTTCTTTTGAGGTCGAGACTCATAGAAGACATTATAACCTTTCAGCATAAAGGCCTTCCAGTCTTTACAAAAAACTGGCATTCAATTATCATTTATGCATGAGGATATTAAGGGTAGCCCTTGCACAGATAAATCCTACTGTTGGAGACCTCGAGGGCAACAGGGATAAGATAATCGAATATATAAAAAGGGCTATGGAATATGCTCCTGATATCATCGCTTTCCCTGAGCTTGCCATAACAGGCTATCCACCAGAGGACCTGTTGCTAAAGCCACAGTTCATAAAGGACAACATCGAGATACTCAAAGAGATAAAGGAAGAGGTCTGGGGTACTACTGTAGTGGTTGGTTTTGTTGATAAGAGAGATGACATATTTAATGCTGCTGCCATCCTCCACAATAAAAGGATAGTTGATGTCTATCATAAGATGTATCTTCCCAATTACGGGGTTTTTGATGAATTCAGGTATTTCCAGGCAGGGACACGTTCTCCAGTCTATGAGATCGGTGATGTAACTGTCGGGGTCAATATCTGTGAAGACCTGTGGTATCCTGAAGGTCCTGCCCATATCCAACCCCTTTCAGGTGCAGAGGTACTCATAAATATAAATGCCTCGCCCTACAATATCGGTAAGGCGGCCTTCAGGGAGAGGATGCTCTCAACGAGGGCAGCAGACAATGCTGTAATAGTTGCCTATCTCAATACCGTAGGTGGTCAGGATGAACTCGTTTTTGATGGACAGAGCCTTATTATCAATGAACAGGGTGAGACTATCTGTAGGGGTAAACAGTTTGAGGAAGATCTTATATTAGCAGACCTTAACATAGATGCTGTCTTTATGAGACGCCTCCATGACCCAAGGAGGAGGCAGAAACTCATAGCCTTTGAAAAGGTCGAGAGGATTATGGTCACGAGGGAAAGGAGCAAGGGAGACAAAAAAATTCTGTTCCCAAAAGAGGTAACAACCTTAAAACCGGTGGAAGAGGTTTATAATGCCCTTGTCCTTGGAACGAGGGATTATATCCGAAAGAATAACTTCAGGGGTGCAGTCATCGGGCTCAGTGGAGGCATTGATTCGAGCCTTGTTGCTACGATTGCTGTAGATGCTATTGGCAGAGAGAATGCCCGATGCCTCTTCATGCCCTCTCCTTATACATCGAGGGAGAGCAGAGAAGATGCTTATAAGGTGGCTGAAAATCTCGGCATTGAATTGATTGAGGTTCCGATCTCGGAGATATTTAATTCCTATCTGGAGACCTTAGCCACCCATTTCAAGGGACTTCCACCTAACACAACTGAGGAGAACATACAAGCAAGGATCAGGGGGAATATCCTTATGGCCTTCTCTAATAAGTTCAAGTGGATAGTCCTTACAACAGGCAATAAATCAGAGATGAGCGTTGGCTACGCCACCTTATATGGTGATATGGCAGGTGGGTTTGCTGTTATTAAGGATGTGCCAAAGACAATGGTCTATGAATTATGCCGATGGAAAAACGAAAAAGAGGGTCGTGTTATAATACCTGAAAGGGTCCTCACAAAAGAACCTTCTGCAGAACTGAAGCCGGATCAAAAGGATACTGACACACTGCCACCATATCCTGTCCTTGACCCTATACTCAAGGCCTATGTAGAGGATGACAGGAGTTTTGATGAGATAATTGCCCTCGGTTGTGAGCCTGAATGTGTTGAGAAGGTATTGAGGATGATTGATGGCAGTGAATATAAGAGGAGGCAATCTCCACCTGGTATAAAGATTACACCCCGTGCCTTTGGAAGAGACAGGAGGTTTCCAATAACAAACAGATACAGGAGCTATTAACCCGGATGGTAAAGTATCGATTAATTACAATACTGATCATTCTTTTTATATCTCTGACATTCCATAATCTTTTCGGTGCGGAGAAGCCTGATATTCGGTTCAGAAAACAGCAAGAGATTCAACAGATAAAGCCACCTAAGCCCGTGAAGGTAAAGCTACACAGGAACAATAAGGGTGAGTATTCCTGGGACGTTACCGGAGACAATGTTGATGAAATAATAAAGGCGGACAAGAAGCTCAGAAAACTGCTCAAGGTTGAATAGAGATTTTATTTAAAAGGAGGTCAGTTATGGAGAGGTATTCTATCAGAGAGGTCGTTGAACAGGCCCTCAGGACAGAGAGGCTCGGTTACGAGTTTTATACCACTATGAAAGAGAGGTTCAAGGATGACGAAAGGTTTACGAGGCTCTTTTCCACCCTGGCTGAGAAGGAACTCGCCCATGAAAAGAGGTTTTCAGAACTCCTCGAGATTATTAAGGACGAAGAGCCTGAAAACTGGGAAGAGGCATCGGAGTATCTGAGGGCTATAGTGGAATCAGAATTTTTCCTCGGTAAGAATAAGGCCTTACCAGCACTTTCCCATGTCAAATCTATTGATGATGCCGTAGAATTTGCCATTGGTTTCGAGAAGGAGACACTCCTTTATTTCTATGGACTCTTAGGCTCTGTTAAGGAGAAGGAGGTCGTGGAGGAGATAATCAGCGAGGAAAAGAGCCATATAAAATGGCTCACGGCCTTTAAGGAGAGCTTTAAAAAATGAGATGAGAGGCGTCCTTTATATAGTCTCAACACCAATAGGAAACCTCGAGGACATAACCTTGAGGGCACTAAGGATACTCAAGGAGGTCGATGTCATTGCTGCTGAAGACACAAGACACTCTGCAAAACTCCTTAACCATTATGGCATCAAAAAGCCTGTTATAAGCTACTGGGAAGAAAAGGAAAAGGTAAGGTCTGAGGAGATAATAAAGAGATTACAATCAGGTCAATCAATAGCCCTCATATCTGATGCCGGTACCCCTGGCATTTCTGACCCAGGTGAGGTTGTTATAAGAAAAGCACTGGATGAGAAGTTCGATGTCATCCCTGTACCGGGGCCTTCTGCCCTTATAGCAGCCCTCTCTGTCTCAGGTCTTCCATTAAGGGAATTTACCTTTATCGGATTTCTCCCTTCAAAAGGGACGCAGAGACAAAAGGTTCTTCAAGAACTGAGTATG
Organism: Thermodesulfovibrionales bacterium; assembly: GCA_046290845.1. Taxonomy (GTDB): domain Bacteria; phylum Nitrospirota; class Thermodesulfovibrionia; order Thermodesulfovibrionales; family UBA9159; genus JBBIPQ01. Next base: position 10,363 of record JBKBUA010000014.1, on the reverse strand, counting down.
GAAAGAAGGACCCTCGTCTTTTATGAGGCACCCCACAGGATTATAGAGACCCTTCAGGACATGCATGATATCTTTGGTAACAGGAATGCAGCGGTCTTTAAGGAACTGACAAAGATACACGAGGAGGTCTTCAGGGGTCCTCTCGAAAAGGTTATATCAGAAGTGAAGGGCAGTAAGGTTGCGGGCGAATTCGTGATAGTTATCGAGGGAAGGGGTAAAGAAGGTGGTTCAATTGAGGACGCCCTTAAAGAGGTGTTGACACTGATAAAGAGAGGAACGAGTAGGAAAGATGCTGTGAGGATGGTTGCAGATACATACGGATTGAGCAAGAGAGAGCTTTACGAAAGGTCTCTGAAGAGAGTAACTCGTTACGAGTAACGAGAGTTCATATTGCCACTTCGTAAGTGTCATTGCCACGTCGTAAGTGGAAGTATTTTTCATTGCCACGTCGTAAGTGGAAGTATTTTTCACATTTTCAAAATATTCTTTATTAGCTCAGCAGCCACAGGGTTCATCAATGTAAGGGCTATTATCATAAGAATTATCATAAAATTAAATTTTTGGTCTAATCTGGCAATCTTGCCTTCAAGCTCTGTTTTGATAGTCTGCATCTCCTGACGGATTGCCTTTGTCTCTCCATAAAACTCTGCCTTTGTTATAAGCTCCTTTGTAAGCTCATCCTTTAACTCTAATTTCTTTTGAAGGGCGACTGCATCCGCCTTCTTCTCAATAATCTCAAGCCCTATCTCAATCGCCTGCGCAACCTTACGCCCCTCCTCCTTGCCGAGCTTGTCCTCAAGAAGCTGTAATATTTCCATTGATATTGTCTGTGCCATGATACCTAAATTTACATCAAACCAAGCCCGTTGTCAATACGTGTGCAGATGTAAGGGAGGGGTGAATAGGTGAATGGGTGAATGGGTGATGAGTAACTCATCACAGATCACGCATCACTCATCACTATAAAATCACGCATCACGCATCACCGATCATGCATTTTCACCTCTTCACCTCTAACACATTGAGAAAGGAAAAACTGCTTAAAGACCTCATGAAGAAGCTCAAGGAGGGGTGAATAAAAGTCAAGAATCAAAGAGCAAGACCTGACCTGTACCCCTATGTTATAATATTCCAAAGATAAATACCCTCGAATTGAACTTAAAGAGGCCTTTTGAGACCTTGCAAGCAGAGAACTTATGAATGAAGATGGACAACACTAAGGAAGTCAGCAACCGAGTAACAGTAATAATTCCCGTTTATAACCAAAGGTCAGACAAAAAGAGATGAAACTTAAACCATTGGCATTGGGGATAGGCCTTGGCATCGTATGGGGTGTATCACTGTTTATAACAACCTGGGTCTCGTATTTTTCAGGGTATGGAAGGCTTTTCTTACAAGTCCTTGCCCAGTCTATTTATCCTGGATACTCCATATCACCTTTGGGCAGTTTTCTCGGCCTCTTCTATGGATTCCTCGATGGTCTCATAAGCGGTTTCTGCATAGCATGGGTCTATAATAAAATGGTCAAGGGGTGAATCTGTGGCAAAGGTCTATTTTGCTCCAGCAAGGGCTTTGAAGTGGAGATACGATGACAGTCTCGCCGGAAAGCTCGACAGACTCCTCAAAGAGATAGGCCTCCAGAACTACTTCAGTCCAAAGGAGTGGGTTGCTATAAAGACCCATTTTGGTTCTCAGGGCGCACACAGGATCGTGAGACCTGTATTTCTTAGAAGGGTAGTTGATGCCCTCAAGGAGATAGGCGCCAAGCCCTTTGTGACTGACACGGTGAGGATTCAAGGTCTCGATTACTTAGAGGTGGCGAACCAGAATGGTATAAATCACCTCTCTGTGGGTGCGCCTGTTGTCCTTGCCGATGGCCTTTATGGAAAGGACAATATAATGGTTAAGGCAGGAGAGATACTTGGTGAGGTGGCTGTTGCCTCACTTATTTACGATGTCCCTGCCATGGTTGTTTGCAGCCATGTTAAAGGTCATATAAATGCTGGTTACGGTGGTGCTATAAAGAATGTTGCGATGGGTGGTGTGAGCAGTTCCCACAGGGATTGTGGCTGGAGGTGTGGAAGGGGTGCGATGCATACCATTGGAGAGGGAGAACTAATATGGGACAGTGATAGATGCGAGTTGTGCTATCAATGTGCCGAGATATGTCCCCTCAATGCCATCGTCTTTGAAGAGGAAGAAGAACTTGTATGGGATGAAGACACATGCTGGAGGTGTGGCAGGTGTGTAAGGGTCTGTCAGTCCGAGGCAATTACCCTTCCAGGAGACGATGAGAGATTCATGCGTTCCCTTGCAGAGGCTGCAAGGGCGGTATTGGGTACCTTTGAAAAGAACAAGGTACTCTATATCAACTTCCTTACAGAGATACAGCCTGAGTGTGATTGTATGCCTGCTGCTGATGTCCCTGTTATTCAGGATAAGGGAATCCTTTTATCAGATGACATAGTGGCGATTGAGCAGGCGAGTATCGATATGCTACTTAATTCGATTCCCCTGCCTGAATCAGCAGCTTCTGAGAAGGGAGATCTGGAAAGGGATGTTCTATACGAGATCCATAAAAAACCCTATTATATTCAGGTAGAGGAGGCTGAGAGGCTGGGACTCGGATCAAGGGAATACGAGTTGGTCTCGATAAAAAAATAGCTGCTGTTCGTGGGAACTGAACAGCAGCTTAGGGGAGGTAACGAGGCGCTAAAATTAATTATATATTTACATAAATTGAGATGTTTGTCAAGAGAAAAATATGAGGTTAGCTATAAATTGTAAATTTAGGTTTATAAGTTTTTGTTATGTCCTGTACTCGGCATTTATCCTTACATAATCCTCTGAAAGGTCACAGGTCAGGACAGTGGCAGTGCCTTTACCCATCCTCAGGTCAATCAGTATCTTTACCTCTTTATTTCTGAAGATCTCCTCTGGATTTCTGTCCCTTCCAGTCCCGAGGCCTCTGCTTACTATCTTGATTCCATTCATAAAAATATCTATATTTTCTTCCTTCAATGGTATCCCTGAATAACCGAGGGAAGCCATTATCCTGCCCCAGTTTGCATCATTTCCATAAAGGGCTGTCTTGACTAAAAGGGAGTTTGCCACTGAGTAGGCCGCCTTTTTTGCTTCTCTGTCATTCCTGGCATTCTTAACAGTTATCTCAACCACCTTTGTCGCCCCCTCTCCATCCCTCACTATCATCCTGCTCAGTTCCATGGTTATCTCTGCGAGGATAGACTCGAATATCTTATAACCCTTCGAGCCTTCTATTACTGATCTGTTCCCTGCCTTTCCATTTGCCATGGCAAGGACAGTGTCGTTGGTTGACATATCTCCATCAACAGTTATCCTGTTAAAAGAGGCATTCACCGCCTTTCTCAGTGCGGTATTTAGGGCAGAATGGGTTATATTTAAGTCTGTCAGTATGAAGCAGAGCATCGTCGCCATATCAGGCCTTATCATACCGGCACCTTTACAGATGCCTGCTATTTTTGCTTGAATCTTGCCTATCCTGAAATCCCTTTCAGTAACCTTTGGAAATGTATCTGTCGTCATGATGGCTGAGGCAACATCCATGATACCATGCTGACCGAGTTCCCTAATAAGGGTCGGTATGGAGGCCCTTATCCTTTCCATAGGCATGGGAGTGCCTATAACACCTGTGGAGCATACATAAACGAGTTCCTTGTTGAGGCCAAGACCTTCGGCAATGAGGTCCGCCATTGCCTCGGCATCCTTCAATCCCCTTTCTCCTATACAGGCATTGGCATTTCCGCTGTTTAATATAATGGCCTGCCCCTTTCCTGACTTTATCCTTCTCATATCGAGCCTTACAGGAGCGGCCTTAACCCTGTTTCTGGTGAAAAGGCCTGCCATAATAGAGACTGATTCTGAATAGATCAGGGCAATATCCTTTCTTCCAGGACGCTTTATAGAAGCCTCTGTAGCAGAGAACCTGAATCCCCTGATAGATTCAATCATGTAATAAATTACATCTTTAGATAGTATTTTGGCAAGAATAAGGGATTTCGAAAATTTTCTATTTACTTAAGATGCCTTTGAAGGCTATACTATGCTGTTTTAAATTTTCTCATAAGGGGGAACAGATGGGTAGAGCAATTGCCGCTTTTGTGGTTGCCTTAACCATTACCTTTGTCTCTTCTGTTTATTCTCAAGAACTCCCTCTCGTTAATTCGATTGAGGTGAAGGGGTTAAAGAGGATCGAGGAAGGAGCGATTAAGGCCAGGATAAGCCAGAAGACAGGCGAACCCCTATCGAGTGAAAAGACTGCTGAGGACATAAAGAATATATATAAGATGGGTTATTTTGATGATGTGAAGGTTGAAATAGAGACCTTTGAGGGCGGTATAAAGTTGATCTATATTGTTAAGGAAAAACCAACCATTATAAAGGTAGAATTTCAGGGAAACAAGGAATTAAGTGATGACAAATTAAGAGAGAAGATAGCTATTTCTCCAGGCTCTATAGCGGATATAACCCTTATTCAGGATAATGCCTCAAGACTGCAGTCCTTTTATGAAGAAGAGGGTTACTGGCTGGCCAAGATAGTTCCTGTGGTAAATAAGGTCACAGAGGATGAGGTTACACTAACATACCAGATCAATGAAGGTTCAAAGGTCAGGATCAAGAAGATAAATATTATTGGGAATAAGGCCATATCTACGGGAAAGATAAAGGGTGTAATGAAGACCTCGGAATGGACAATCTACTCCTTTCTTACCTCTTCAGGATACTACAAGAAGGAGACGATGGCAAAGGATATAGAGGCCATTAAGGATCTGTATTTTAATAAGGGCTACATAAAGGCGGTTGTGGCTGACCCTGACATAAGACTCACTGACGACAAAAAAGGAATGATTATAGATATTCAGGTCTCTGAGGGTGAGCAATTCAGGGTATCAGGGATTGAGATTGCAGGTAACAAGGCCTTTACAGAGGCTGATATAAGAAAAAAGATAACCCTTAAGACAGGGGAGTTTTTCAGCAAGGAGAACGTTAAAAAGGATATTACCGCTATTACAGACCTTTACACCCAGAATGGTTTTGCCATGGCAAATGTCTTTCCTGATATTATGCCCGATGACCAGAAAAAAGAGGTAAAGGTCACTTACAAGATAGAGGAAGGGGATGTTTTCAGAATAGGAAGGATAGAGATATCAGGTAATATCAAGACGAGGGATAAGGTCATAAGGCGTGAGATGAGACTCGATGAGGGTGATAAATTCAACAGCGCCCTCATTAAGAGGAGTTATGAGAGGATAAACAATCTGAATTTCTTTGAATCTGTAGAACTCGTTCCAAAACCGAGGTATGAGGAAAGGCTCCTCGATATAGATATTAAGGTTAAGGAGAGACCAACAGGCTTTCTGAGCGTGGGTGGTGGCTATAGTTCCATTGATAAACTAATCGGTGTCGTTGATATAACACAGGGAAATCTCTTTGGCAAGGGTCAGTATCTTAAACTAAAGGGAGAACTTGGTGGAAAGTCTTCTTTCTATGAACTCTCCTTTAGAGACCCATGGTTCATGGATAAACCTATATCATTCAATACCGATATATACAAGACCACGAGGGAGTATGTTGATTATAAGAGGAGGGCGACAGGTTTTGGCTTTGGCTTTGGAAAAAGCCTTGATGAATACTGGGGAGCAAGTATATCCTATAATTTAGAGAAGGTTACTATCTATGATGTGGCTGAAGATGCCTCGAATATAATAAAGGACCAGATAGGCACCCGAATTACGAGCAGTATAACACCATCGATAGTGAGGGATTCGAGGGATAATTTTATTGACCCATCGAGGGGATCAAGGAACTCCCTCTATGTGACCTTCGCTGGTATTGGCGGGACAAATGCCTTTATTAAAGGTGTTGCTGATTCCGCCTGGTTCTTCCCCCTTGGAAGCACAACGATCTCTGTGCGGGGAAGGTTCGGATATGCTACGGGCCTTTTCGGAAAAGAGCTTCCCCTTTACGAGAGGTTTTATGTGGGAGGTATCTATACTGTAAGGGGTCTTGGTTTTGGAGAGGCAGGGCCGAGGGATGATAAGGGATCCGTTATTGGAGGGACAAAGGAGTTGATCTTTAATCTGGAATATATATTCCCGATCTTTTCTGAGTTGAGGTTAAAGGGGGTTGTGTTTGCTGATGCTGGAAATTCCTATGATCAGGATGAGCCGATTGGCACACTGAGATACACATCAGGTCTCGGTATAAGATGGATATCACCCATAGGTCCTATAAGGATTGAATGGGGTTATAACATAAATAAAAAGTTAGGAGAGGGTTCAAGCAAGCTGGAATTCACCTTCGGGACATTCTTTTAATCCCCCGCACCCATCTCAGAGGGTAAGGTGAAGAGGTGAAGATGCGTGATCGGTGATGTGGTGAAGTGGTGAATCGGTGAAGTGGTTTTACCCATTCACCCATTCACCCATTCACCCATTCGCCAAATTAGGAATTTAAAATATTCTAAAAAAGAGGAGGAAAGATGAAAGATCTGGTAAGTTTTTTAAAGGTTAGGGTTACATTTTTTGTCCTAATATCGCTCTTTAGTTGTCTGTCTGTTCTCTTTTTCCCAGAGTATGGTAAGGCACAGGAACTTAAGATCGGCTATGTTGACCTTCGTCTTGCATTGAATGAGTCAGAGGCCGGGAAGAAGGCTAAGACAGAGTTGGAATCGATGATAAAGATCAAGCAGGCTGCGATCGATGAAAAAGGAAAGGCGATAGATAAATTAAAAAGAGACCTGGAGAAACAGGCCTCTGTCCTTTCTGAAGAGGCGAGGAAGTCAAAGGAAGAGGAGATAGAAAGGCATATAAGGGAATATCAGAGGCTTGTTCAGGATTCACAGGCCGAGGTGAAGAAGAAAGAATCGGAGTTGACAGGGTCGATACTCAAGGAATTAAGGGAGATTATTGACAAGATCGGGAAGGAAGAAAACTATACCCTTATCCTCGAGAATGTTGAAGGTCTCATCCTTTATTCAAAAAAGGACATTGACCTTACTGAAAAGGTTATTAAAGTCTATAACGAGACAAAGGCTAAGAAGAAGTAATTTGAGACTGAAAGAGATTGCAGAGATAATATCAGGAGAGATTAAGGGAGACCCTGAGTTAGAGATTAAGGGTGTCTCTGGTGTCACTGACGCCCTGGAAGGAGACATTACCTTTCTCAGTGACAACAGGTATCTCAAGGACTGCCTGAGCAGCAAGGCCTCTTGCGTCATTGTAAGGGAATTTGTTGAAGATATAAAAAAGACACAGATAAAGGTCAAAAACCCCTATTATGCCTTTGCGATCCTGCTTGACCTCTTTCATCCGAGGGAAAAAGAGGAAGAAGGTATAAGTCCCCAGGCATATGTGTCTGAAAGGGCACGGATTGGTAAAGGGGTGACAATATATCCCTTTGTCTTTATCTCTGACGATGCTGAGATTGGTGAGGACACAGTAATTTATCCCTTCGTTTTTGTAGGAAAGGGCTCTACTATCGGGTCATCATGTCTCGTTTATTCGAATGTAACCATCAGGGAAGGTGTAAGGATAGGAAACAGGGTCATCATACATGCAGGTGCTGTAATAGGTTCTGACGGTTTTGGCTATGTCTTTGAGCAGGAAAGACACTACAAGATACCACAAGTCGGTGGTGTTATTATTGGCGATGATGTCGAGATAGGAGCCAATGTAACAATAGACAGGGCAACAACAGGCAATACCATAATAGGTAATGGCACGAAGATAGACAACCTTGTTCAGATAGGCCACAATGTCAGGATAGGAGAAAACACGATCATAGTGGCGCAGGTCGGCATTGGTGGTAGTGCCACAATAGGCAGGCATGTCATGCTCGGTGGCCAGACAGGGATAAGTGACCATGCCACAATAGAAGATGGAACTATGGTGGGTGCCCGCTCAGGTGTGATGGGCTACTTAAAGCAAGGTATTTTTTCAGGCACCCCTGTTATTCCACACAGGGATTGGCTAAAGTCCTCTGCACTCTTTGCAAGACTTCCAGAAATCCTGAAAAGAATAAAGGAAATTGAAGATAAATTAGAACAGGCTACGCGCAAGTGAGGTGAAGTGGTGAAAAGGTGAAGAGGGTGAAGAGGTGAAAAAACCCATTCACCCATTCACCCATTCACCCAATAAAAATTAAGATTTTAAGGGGTGATAGCATGATTGATATCAAAGAGATTCAGGATATCCTTCCGCATCGTTATCCCTTTCTCCTCGTTGACAGGATTATAGAACTTGAGTCAGGGAAAAAGGCGGTAGGGATAAAAAATGTCACTGTAAATGAGCCTTTCTTTGTTGGTCACTTTCCAGGGAACCCCATTATGCCGGGTGTCCTGATCGTGGAGGCAATGGCTCAGGTGGCAGGCATAATGGCCTTTAAGTCAGGTGTTCAGGGAGACTCAGTATATTTCATGAGCATCGAAAAGGCTAAGTTCAGGAGACCTGTTACCCCTGGAGACCAGTTGAGAATCGAGATAACGACACTGCATACAAGGGGGAATGTATGGAGGTTTTCTGGAAACGCCATAGTGGATGAGAAGGTGGCTGCTGAGGCTGAGTTTACTGCCATGGTTATTAAGAGGGAGGGATAATGGCGGTAGAGATTCACCAAACAGCTATTATTGATGGTTCTGTAGAGATAGAAGACGATGTTTTCATAGGCCCCTATTGCATCATAGGTAAGGGTGCAAGGATAAAAAGAGGGGTGAGGCTTCTCTCTAATGTGATAATTGAGGGGAGGGCGGAGATAGGAGAGGATACCACTGTATATCCCTTTGCGAGTATAGGGCTTCCACCTCAGGACCTCAAATATCATGGAGAGGATACAGGCGTTATTATAGGTAGCAGGAATATAATAAGGGAGTACATAACAATTCACAGGGCCTCTGTTGGTGGTGATGGATTCACCGTGATAGGTAACAATAACTTTCTTATGGCCTATGTTCATATTGCCCATGACTGTAAGATCGGCAATAATATCATAATGGCAAATGCAGCAACACTGGCAGGTCATGTAAAGGTAGAGGACCATGCTGTAATTGGCGGGCTTGTGGCGGTGCATCAGTTTACAAGGATTGGAGCCTATGCAATGGTTGGTGGATTCAGTGGTATTGGACAGGACATACCCCCTTACATGATTGCCTCTGGAGCAAGGGCGAGGCTCTTCGGTCTCAATACAGTTGGATTGAAAAGACACGGTTTCTCGGACGAAACCATATCAGAACTGAAAAAGGCCTATAAAATCCTCTTCAGGGAGAAGAGGACATTAAAGGATGCTATCAAGAAGGTTCAGGAGGAGTTACCATATTCGGAGGAGATAAGACATTTGATAGAATTTATTGAGCAGAATAAGAGAGGAATCTGCCGGTGAAGGTCTTGGGGATCATATCTGGTATGGGTGAACTTCCAAAGGTAATATCCCTTGAGGCGAGATCAAAGGGGTATCGTGTGTTCGCTGTTGCCCTCGAACCTCTTGCTGACAGTAAAATCTCTAACTATGTTGATGAGATGAGATCAGTTAATGTGGGAAAACTCGGGGAGATTATCGATACCCTGAAAAGGGCAGGGGCTAAGGAGGTTGTAATGGCAGGAAAGGTCCCCAAATCCCTTTTGTATAAAAGCAAGATAACACCTGATTTGAGGGCTATTAAGCTGCTCTTTACACTAAAGGACAGAAGCGATGACTCTATTCTTCTTGCCATAGCTAAGGAACTGGAAAGCGATGGCCTTAAACTCCTTAATACAACAGACTTTTGTTCTTCTCTCTTAACTCCAGAAGGTGTCTTAACAGAGGAAGGGCCTTCTGAGGATGAATGGAGGGATGTGAGGTTTGGCTGGAACATAGCTAAAGAAATAGGCAGACTCGACATAGGACAGACAGTAGTTGTCAAGAATCAGGCTGTTATGGCTGTTGAGGCGATTGAGGGTACAGATGAGGCAATTAAGAGGGGAGGACTTTATGCGGGAGAAGGGGCTGTGGTTGTTAAGGTCAGTAAGCCCAATCAGGATATGAGGTTCGATGTCCCTGTCGCAGGAATGAATACATTAAGGACAATGATAGATGCTCGGGCAAGGGTACTGGCTCTCGAGGCCAAAAAGACCATCCTCCTCGAGAAGGAACAACTCCTCAGGGAGGCCAATGAGGCAGGAATTACTGTTATTGGGTACAAGGGTTGATTTAGTATTCAGAAAGATATAAAATTATAGGCTACACAGGCTGAAGATAGGCTTAAGTCCCGCCTTGGCGGGATGAAGGCTGAAGAATATAGGTTATAGGCTAATACGTAGGCTACCACTTGTATTCCTTAAGCCTTAAGCCT
>JBKBUA010000147.1:1907-4240 GCA_046290845.1 Thermodesulfovibrionales bacterium | reverse complement strand
TCTGTCGCGGTCTCTGCCCTCCCTGCCTTCCCAAAGACCTGAGCTACTTCTGGTATCTGCTTCAAGAGTCTATCCTGGATCTGCAGCAGCCTTGATACCTCAGAGATCGAGGCAGCAGGGACCGTGACAGGCATATAAAATAATGAGCCTTCATATAAAGGTGGCATGAATTCTGAGCCGAGCTTTAAGAAGGGATAGGCTGTTAGAGCCATTATCACTATGGCAACAATGATGACTATGACCTTGAAACGAAGGGCGAACCGGGCCAGAGGCTCATAGAGCTTATGGAGGATGATACTTACAGGATTCTTCTCCTCTGGTCTGATCTTACCCCTAATAAAAAAGGTCATGAGCACAGGCGTGAGTGTTATTGCGAGGAATGATGCAAAGAGCATTGAAAAGGTCTTTGTGTATGCCAGGGGTTTGAAGAGCCTGCCTGCCTGAGCCTCTAAGGTGAATACAGGCAGAAAACCCACTGTTATGACGAGGAGAGAGAAGAAGAGGGAGGGACCAACCTCTTTTGCTGCATCTATTATGACATCGAGGCGACTACCTTTTCTCCCACCTGATTCCCATTCCTCAAGCTTCTTATGGGCATTCTCAACCATTATTATTGAGGCATCTACCATTGCACCTATTGCTATGGCGATTCCGCTTAAGCTCATTATGTTTGATGTTACCTTGAGATAATACATGCATACAAAGGATATGATGATCGCTACAGGAAGGGTCAATATAACAACGAGGGCACTGGGAAGATGGAATAAGAAGACGATACACACAACACTGACGGCCAGTGAGAGCTTTATTATCTCCTCCTTCAGTGTATCAATGCTTCTGTGAATAAGGTCAGACCTGTCATAGGTGACAACGATCTTCATACCCTTTGGAAGGCTCGGCTCTATGTCATTCTTTATCTTTGATTTTACCCTCTCAATTACATTCAAAACATTTTCTCCGAATCTCACGACAACGATACCGCCAGCAACCTCGCCTCTTCCATCGAGGTCAGCGATACCCCTTCTTATCTCAGGACCGAGCTGGATTCGTGCTATGTCTTTGAGATAGACAGGTGTGCCAGAACCATCTGTGCTAACAGGTATCCATCTCAGGTCATCTATGCTCTTTATATAACCCCTCCCCCTTACCATATATTCAATGCCCGAGAATTCGAGGACCCTTCCCTCCACATCCCTGTTAGACCTCTTCACAGCCTCAATAACCTTTGTCATCGGAATGTCATAGGTCAGGAGTCTGTTCGGATCTATTGTTATCTGGTATTGCTTTACGAACCCTCCGATGCTTGCTACCTGAGAGACACCCTCAACGCTCTCCAGGGCAAGCTTTATGTTGTAATCCTGAATAGAACGGAGTTCTGAGAGGTCATGCCTTCCTGATTCATCAACAATGGCGTAGGAGAATCCCCATCCCACACTCGTTGCATCAGGCCCTAAGGCAGGATTCACATCTGATGGTATCTTGTTCTTTACTGACTGGAGGTATTCAATGACCCTGCTACGGGCCCAGTATATGTCTGTTCCATCCTCAAAAATCACATATATAAAGGATGTCCCAAGAAAGGAAAACCCCCTTACAACCTTCACCTTTGGTGCTGCAAGGAGGGTAGATGTGATGGGATAGGTGATCTGGTCCTCAACGAGGTCAGGGCTCCTGCCAGGCCATTCTGTATAGATAATGACCTGTGTGTCGCTCAGGTCAGGTATGGCATCGAGAGGTGTGTTTTTCAATGCCCAGTATCCCCAGGCAATGAGGAAGGATATGAGAAGAAAGACAATAAACCTGTTCCTTGCACTGAATTCTATGATTCGGGCTATCATCTATTTTATAATCCCCTTTAGCCTTGCCTCTGAATCTATGAGGAAGTTGCCTGATACAGCTATCCTCTCACCTGTCTTCAATCCCTTGAGAACCTCAACAGAACCATCTGCCCTGAGTCCTGGCATTATCTGCCTCGGCTCAAAGTAACCATCACCTTTGTCAACATATACTATCTGTCTCGTTCCTGTATCTATGACCGCTTCTTCGGGTATTATTAACCTCCTGCCCAGACTCCTCTTGATTGTTACCTCTGAAAACATCTGGGGTTTCAGGAGACCATCCTTATTGGGGATAGAGAATCTTATCTTTGCAGTCTTTGTCTGGCCTGAAAGTGAAGGATAAACGAATTCTATCTTAGACTTAAAGACCTTTCCTGGTATATAACTAAGGCTGATTTCTGCCTCCTGACCAACATCTATCAGTGGTAATTCGTATTCATATACATCAGCGATTATCCAGACAGTGGACAGGTCCACTATATCGAGGAGCCTTTC
>JBKBUA010000147.1:0-1808 GCA_046290845.1 Thermodesulfovibrionales bacterium | reverse complement strand
ATTGAGAAGATTAATGAACTCCATCTGTGTTGCCAGGAGTTCAGGGCTATATATCTCGGCCACCGCCTCCCCCTTTTTAACATACCTGCCTGTGTAATCAATATACAGTTTTTCGATCCAGCCCTCGAACTTAGTATTTACAGTAACGACCCTCTTTTCATCATACTCAATACGGCCAACAGTTCTAACAGACTTCTGCACCTGTTTGGGCTCAACAACCATCGTCTTCACACCCATCAATTGCTGTTTCTCTACAGGTATCTCTACAGTAGGTGGTTCTTCTGTCTGTTGAACCGTGACCGTCTTTTCAGTCTGAGCAGGGTCTGATCTTGAACCGGCTCCAGCAATCCCTTTGAAGTTCTTAAAGGGCTTAAAGAAAGAAAGCAGTAGAAGCGATACAGCTACTGCCACGATGATGCTTAGATATACCTTTTTCATTTCATTGACTCCTGATACCTGTTATTGCCTCAATCCTCGCTATTGCCTTTTCCCTCTCAATATATTGTCTCCAGTACTGGGTCTCGTAATCTAACAGTGCCTTCAGTCTGCTTATCACTGTGATGGCCTCTACCTTTCCTGTTACATAACCTGTAAGGGCAAGTTCAAAATCCTGATAGGTCTTCTGAATAAGCCCGCTTTTGTATAATTCCATGAGTCTCTCTGCTGTCTTAAGCATTGAATAATTATCCCTCACCTCTGAGGAGAGCATTATCCTGGTTGCCTCAAGTTCATGTTCTGTCTCTGAAAGCAGTGACCTTGCCTCATTTAATGCCTGCCTCTGCTTTGTCTTATAAAATATGGGAATATTCACAGCCATTGTTAGGTTCCACATGTCTTCAAACTCCCTTGCCCTTTTCATCACGGTACCGGTAAGTGTGAAGTCGGGATAATACTCCTTTTCTGCTATGGCAACCCTTACCTTTCCAGCAGAAACCATCTTCTCCTTTGACTTCACAGAAGGGGAGGCCTCATGGGCAAGACTGATCAACTCATCAATACTGTATTTAAGATCCCTCCTTGCGGGTTCCGCAGGTCTGCCGAGGGGTGAATAAACATCCCTTCCGAGGGTTGCATTGAGCATCGCCTCAATGGACTGTATCTTCTGCTTAAGCATCTCCTCCTTTTCAAGGAGCATATATTTCTCTGTCTGTGCCATTAGGACCTCCTGTTGTGGAGCCATGCCTGATGAATACCTCGCAAGCGCAGCATCCTCTATCCTCTTGAACAGTCCAGCCCTCTCCCTGATAAGGTCTATCTCCTTATAGGCCAGGTAAAGGTCGTAATAGAGCTCCCTCACCTGTTTGATGACATTCAACCTTACCGAATCAATTGCATACTTTAAGACCTCTGAATCCCTCTCAGCCATCTCTCCCTTTAACGAGAGTTTCCCCGGAAAGGGGAACATCTGGGAGGCTGAAAACATCCATTGTGCACCCTCCATCTCTCCAAAGGTATATCTCTTCCAGCCCTCATTCTGATAGCCTATCATGAATATCGGGTCAGGAAGGCTCTTTACCTGAGGGATCCTGAAGGTTGATGTCTTCCACTTTGCCTCGGCCATAAGGATTTCGTGGTTATTTTTCAGGGCCTCGTCTATTAGCTCCTGAAGCCTGAGTTCTTCAGCAGAGACAACAGAGGTAAACAGCATTAAAAGTAGAGTAATGCGGAAGGCGTGCTGAGCATAGTGCGACGACTTAGTGCAACAGAGCGATAGTGCGACAGACTGTCGCACGGCTGCATTGTTGCATAGTCGCACTGTCGCACGGTAGCACTGTCGCTCCAGAAGGTAATTAAGAACCGTATAGAGA
>JBKBUA010000146.1:0-4434 GCA_046290845.1 Thermodesulfovibrionales bacterium | reverse complement strand
TAATCTACCGTAAAGGTCTTTTCCAACCAGCATAGCAGGAGCCATGTCACAGGCCCCGATGCATTCCATTATGATTAGAGAAAACCTCCCATCTTCTGTTGTCCCTCCAGCCTCGAGATTATACCTCTCCTTCAGGAGGTCCACGATCCTTTCGCCACCAAAGAGCATACAGGATACATTTGTGCAGATCTGGATAAGATGCCTGCCCATTGGTTTGTTCTTGTACATATAGTAGAATGTTGCGACGCCCCTCACAAAGGCATCAGGGAGATTAAGGATTTCAGAAACTTTTTTTAGTACCTCGTGACTCAACCATCCATACTCTTCCTGGGCAATATAAAGGGCAGGTAGTACCGCAGCCTCTCTTTCAGGATATTTATTTGCTATCTTTAGGAGCCTCTCCTCAATGTGAGGAGTCACTTGCTCCTCCTGAACATAAGATGCATGAGATCCATATACTGAGTATTCATGTTTCTCACTATCGAGGCCAGATGCATAGCGAGCCTGTTCAATATCTTGGCAGCTATTAAGGGATTAGACGAATAAAGATTCTTAAAATCACCTCTTTTCAGAACCAATAGTGCCGTCTTCTGGTCTGATACTATGGTTGCATCATGCCTGCTTCCATCGAGAAAGGACATTATGCCGAAGACATCACCTTCCTTCAATGTTGATATACAGAACTGGTCTCCCTCAACCATTCTCTTATTTATTCTTACCTTTCCTTCAACGATGATGTTAAGGCTGTCTCCTTCTTCCCCCTCTGCGTAAATCACTTCATCAGGTGCATATTCCTTTAGATCGAGGAGATTCTTCAGTATCTCAATCTCCTCACTGCTGAGATCAGAAAAGATCGCAATCCTCTCTATTTCAATCCCCATCTTACCTGTCACACTCCCCCAGGACTATATCTATCGTCCCAATATTTGCAATAACATCAGCAATAAGATGACCCTCGCAGAGCCTCGGGAGGACCGAGGCATGGACAAAGGATGGTGACCTTAATCTCATCCTGTAAGGTTTTCCGGTTCCATCGCTGACAAAATAAAAACCCAACTCTCCCTTCGGCACCTCTGTAGCAGAATATATCTCTCCTTCTGGTGCTGATAAAGGCCCCTTCGTTATAAGAACAAAGTGATGAATCATCGATTCCATATTTCTAAGGATATTATCCTTTGGCGGGAGGGTGAACTTTGGGGCATCTGGACTCATTATAGGGCCCTTTGGTATCTTTTCTATGCACTGTTTTATTATCCTGTTCGATTGCCTCAATTCCTCCATTCTTACGCGATACCTGTCATAGACATCGCCATTCTTACCTGTGGGCACATCAAATTCTACCTTATCATAGGCATCATAAGGGGCAAATTTTCTCACATCATAAGGTACACCAGAACCCCTTACCATCGGACCGGTAAGACCCCAGTTTATTGCTTCTTCTGCACTTATAACACCAATCCCCTTTGTCCTCTTAAGCCATATCCTGTTCTGGTCTATCAGTGTCTCATATTCCTCTATCCTTTTTGGAAATTCCTCTGTGAACCTGTAAAGGCTGTCGAGGAATTCCTGGGTCACGTCATTTCTTACGCCGCCAATCCTCGGATAACTCACGGTTAATCTTGCCCCGCAGACCATCTCAAAGAGGTCAAGTATCCATTCCCTCTCCCTGAAGGAATACAAGAAGACCGTCATCGCACCTATATCAAGGGCATGGGTGCCAAGCCATATTATGTGGCTGCTTATCCTCGTCATCTCTGCCATCATCGTCCTTATATACTTTGCCCTCTCAGGGGGCTCTATTCCAAAAAGCCTCTCAACAGCCACACAGTAACCAACATTATTAGCCATACTGGATATATAATCAAGCCTGTCTGTTAATGGTAAAGCCGACAGATAGGTCTTGCTCTCGGCAAGCTTTTCAGTCCCCCTGTGGAGATAACCAACATGAGGGGTACACTTAACAACCCTTTCGCCGTCGAGATCGAGGACGAGTCTCAGGACTCCATGAGTGGCAGGGTGCTGGGGACCCATGTTTATGGTGAGTTCTCTCGTCTCTAATTGTTTGAGTTCTTCTGTCATCAATCCATCTCGTAGATCTTATTCTTCTCAGCCAGATCGAGGACCTCCTTAAAGCCCTTCCATTCCCTTTCGCCGAGGTCACTCTTTAATGGATAGTCCTTGCGAAGAGGATAACCCTCCCAATCCTCTGGCATCAGTATCCTTCTGAGATCAGGATGGCCGTTGAAGCTAATTCCAAAAAGATCATAACATTCCCTTTCATGCCAGTTTGCACCTTTCCAGAGGTCTGTAACGGTTTCGATATTGCAATCGTCCTCGGGTACTTCTGCCTTTATCCTTATCAAATGTCTGTGCTTCATCGAAAAGAGGTGATAAACAACCTCGAATCTAACATCCTTTTTACCGAGATAATCGACGCCGCACAGGTCTTCAAGGAAGTCGAAATCAAGTTCTGGTGTGTCTTTAAGAAATCTCATAATCTCTTTAATCTTTTCTTTTTTAACAACAACCGAGACCTGACCCCTGAACTCCTGAACAGACCTGACCTCAGCGGGAAACCTTTCTCTTAAGAGTTCTCCTATCTCCAGTGGATTCATCTAATAATTAGCCCCTGCTATATAATCTTTGAGATAATGTATCTCTGCCTCGAGTTTACTCAATTGAGTTTTTAAGAGGTCCCTTATCGAAAGGATGCCGATAATCTTTCCACCATCTACAACCGGAATATGTCTTATGTTTTTTTCGATCATTACCCACATCACATCTGCAATATCCTCATTTGCCTCAGCTACAATGAGGTCTTTTGTTATAGTGTCTGCGAGTTTAATATCAGAAAAGGATTTACCTTCATGTTTTACATAACACTTAACAACATCTCTCTCTGTAAAGATCCCTGTTGTTTTACCACTGTCTGTAACTATAACGGCGCTGATATTTCTATTATTAAGGGTCTTAATGGCTGATTCTACAGTGTTATCACTTTCAAGAGATATAAGCTCTCCACCTTTTTTTGAAAGCAATTCCTTAACCGTCATGGTTCACCTCCATCTGCTCCATCGGAAATGCTCTTTTTTTATCTTTTCCTGAAGCTTAAGTATCCCATCCATAAGGGCCTCAGGCCGCGGAGGGCAGCCAGGTATATATACATCAACAGGGAGAAAACTATCACAGCCCTGAACGGTACTATATGTATTGTAAACATTACCAGAAGAAGCACAACTTCCCATGGCTATAACATACCTCGGTTCTGGCATCTGGTCATAGACCCTCCTTACGATGGGAGCCATTTTTTTCGTTACTGTCCCGGCTATTATGACAAAATCAGCCTGTCTCGGTGATCCCCTGAAGATAACGCCAAATCTGTCCAGATCATAGTGTGACGATCCCGTCGTCATCATTTCAATGGCGCATCAAGCAAGTCCAAAGGTCATTGGCCAGAGGGAGGAAATCCTTCCCCAGTTTACTATCTTATCGAGTGTAGCAATGATGGTGTTCGCTCCTGGTATTACCCTTAACCCTTCTTCCACCTGAACAACTGAAGTTAGACTGTCTATAACCATTATCCATCACCTCCTTTTTAGTGATGATCCGTGATCTGTTAACTAACCCCTTCACTCATCACGAACTCATAACACATCAAAATCTCTCATATCATTCCCACTTAAATGCCTCTTTTCGCCAGGCATAAATATAACCTATTACAAGGATAAATATAAAGATGAACATCTCTATCAGTGCATAAAGCCCTATTCTGTCAAAAACCACTGCCCATGGATAGAGGAAAACTGCCTCAACATCGAAGATAACGAAAAGCATTGCTATTACATAGAACTTAACGGAAAATCTGTATCTCGGTTCTCCTACGGGCGGGTTACCTGATTCATAAGGCAGTAGCTTTTCTCGATAAGGTCTGCGTGGCCTGAAGAGAGAACCGACGAGGAGTGCGCCGAGACCAAAAGCAACGGCCACCAGCATGGTAATAAATACAGGAATATAGTCCTTTAAAAGGATCCCCTCAGCCATGGTTTATTTTATACCTCAAATTGACAGGTTAAGTCAATACAAAAATTGATAGTTCATTGGGTCTTATTGAAAAAGAATTGTCTTATCTGTTAGTATTTTTAAATGTCTTTAGAAGGGCAAAAAAAGGCCAGCCTGTTTCTCAGGGTGTTTGCAAAGATACTGGATTTTATCATCATAGCTGTTATGGCCGAGGTTGTTCCGAGAGCAGGTTTCTATGCAGGCCTTTTTTATATGCTTATTGCCGACAGTTTATTTAATGGCAGGAGCCCAGGGAAATACCTGATGGGTATAAAGACAATATCGGTAAAGGAATCCCGCCAGGGGCGGGACTGCTCCGTAAGGGAATCGGTTATAAGGAATTCTCCTTTTGCAATAGGATTATTGCTTTATAAG
>JBKBUA010000145.1:2251-4437 GCA_046290845.1 Thermodesulfovibrionales bacterium | reverse complement strand
TATGTCTATCTCGTCGCAGGTTCCAACTAACCCACAGGCCCTTTTAACTTTTTCAGCCTCATCTATAGTTAAATCAAGACCTGTTGCTATATCATTGGTTATGTGATTACCGCCTATGGCGAGGGATGCCGTATGCCGGAGCGCACCATCTCTAAAAAGTGCTATGTCAGTTGTGCCACCACCAAGGTCTATCATTAATGTTCCCATATCCTTTTCTTCTTTAGAAAGGACAGCCTCGGCTGATGCAACAGGTTCGAGGACTATATCAGCAACCCTTACACCTGCTTCCTCACAACACCTGATCAGATTCTGAACTGGAGTTATCGCTCCTGTTATTATATGGACCTTAGCCTCGAGCCTTTTCCCTTTTTTACCTAAAGGATCAATAATCCCGTTAACACCGTCAATGCTGAATGTTGGTATTATCTGAAGAACCTCTCTATCAATAGGCACATAGGCCACGGCAGCCATATCAATAAGTCTTTCTATATCGTTCTCTGCAACCTCTCTCTCTCTAATCTCTAAAACTGAATAACCATTAAAACTCTTTATGTGACCACCGGCAATACCAACACAAACAGAATCTATCTTTATCCTGCCCCTATCTTCTGCCTCCTTTAACGCCATAACAATAGATTTCGTTGTATCCTCTGCATCAACGACAATGCCTTTTTTCAGCCCCCTTGATGCAGAAGATCCAATTGTCAAAACCTTCAGGCCCTTTGTTGTTTTTGAACCTGCCACCACGCAGACCTTTGTGGTTCCCACATCAAGGCCAATCACCACATCGGGTCGCATTGACCTGGTTCGGAAGTTCTCGGAAGTGCTTCCGTGCTGCTTCTCCTCTGCACTCAAAAAGTGCACACCCATTATCTAACAACCTCTTTTACAGGTTTTACTATGACATTGTCAGAAAATCTAAGGTCGATGTATTCCACAGCCTGAGCCTTTTTTCTTATCTCATCCTCAAGTTCAAAGAGTCTCTCTATCTTTTCATCATAATTACCATAACCAACCTTTATAAGTACTCCATCTATTAGCACCGACATGCTCTCCCTATCCCTGTTAGCAATAATCTCGACCCTGTTCCTCTCCTTTGCTATATCCTTATCCCTCAATACCTTGGCAAGGTTAATTGCCTCGGTGAAGCTGTCCTTATTTTTGAATGGATCAGACAATATTACAGGAAGAAATGGAATGGCCCCTCCTTTTAATTCCTCGAGAAGCCTGCCGCCCTCATCAATCAAGAAGGGCTTACCCTTCATCTCCAGGATTGCAAATGGTTTTGTTTCGAATACCCTTATCTTTAAGGTATCAGGGAAGTCTCTCCTTATGCTTACATTCGTGATCCACGGAGATTTCATGAGATTCGTTTTAATAGATTTTGCCGAGATGTTTATCATGTCATTAAAACTGCCTTCATTACTGGTAATGCCTGAGATAGTCTTCAATTCATTTTCAGAGATGTGTTTATTTCCGATAAACACTACCTTTCTCACAGGAAGGAACTCCTTACCTAACTTGTGCAGACCATAACGCATAAGCATTATCAGCAGCACAAAGGAAAACAAAACAAAAAGGCTTAAGACCACAGGCTTAAGGCTTAAGCAACGCGAGATGTTTAGCCTTTTGTTTTTAGACTTATGACTATCTCTCACCTATGCCTCCTGAACAATTGCATCCCTTAATATCTCTTCTATCAGGTCATCAAATTCTAAGTTCGATTGCCTCGCAATCTTTGGTAATAAACTCGTCTCGGTCATTCCGGGGATAGTATTAACCTCAAGAACATAAACATCTCCTTCTTTGCTCAGGATTGTATCGACCCTTGTGGCGCCTTTACATCCCAGGGCAATGTGAGCTTTAAGACCGAAATCCTCAATCCTCCTGAGATCTCTGTCAGGTATCTCGGGCGGGGATATGTATTCTGTCAGCCCTGGCGTATATTTCGCCTCATAGCTATAGAATTCCTTTTTTGGCCTCACCTCAATAGAACCGAGCACCCTGTTATTAAGTATTCCTACCTGGATTTCTCTTCCCTCTATATATTTCTCGATTATTATCTTCCCGCCAAGGCTAAAGGCTGAATCGAGAGCGGTATTGATCTCTCCTTCTGTTCTCACAATGCTTACACCAATGCTCGAACCTTCTTTTGATGGTTTAATAACCCAGGGCATGTCAAAGGG
>JBKBUA010000145.1:0-2153 GCA_046290845.1 Thermodesulfovibrionales bacterium | reverse complement strand
CTCCTTCTGTTCTCACAATGCTTACACCAATGCTCGAACCTTCTTTTGATGGTTTAATAACCCAGGGCATGTCAAAGAGACAGAAGGTGTGATCGAACCTTTTCTCTACCTTCTCTTTCTCTGATAGGACTACAAAGGGTGGAACAGGGATGCCATGATAAGTAAATATCTTTTTTGAAGCCTCCTTGTCCATTGAGAGGGCAGAGGCCAATACACCTGATCCTGTGTAAGGGATGCCCAAAACCTCGAGAAGTCCCTGAATCGAGCCATCCTCTCCATAACCTCCATGGAGAACGAGAAAGGCAAGCTCGACCCCTTCCCTTGAAAGGATGCGGCAGATGTCACGACTCACATCGATAGCCGTCACATTATAACCCTTCCTCTTCAAGGCATTGTAAACAGCCATACCGCTTCTCAGGGATACCTCCCTCTCAGCAGAATCACCGCCCATCAGAACACCTATCTTCTTCTCTTTCAGCATATCCTGCCTATTATCCTTATCTCTGGCTCCAGTTCAATGCCAGAGTAACTTAAGACCCTTTCCTTAACCTCATTCATCAGTGAAAGGAAGTCCGAGGCCCTTCCCTTTCCCCTGTTTATGAAGAAGTTGGCATGCTGGGTGCTAACCACAATATCACCCCTTTCCATTCCCTTGCATCCTGCCTCATCAATAAGCCTGCCTGCGGTTAACCCCGCCCTGGCTGGGTTCTTGAATACACATCCTGCTGACCGTAATGTGAGAGGTTGTTTTTCCCTCTTCTCATCATGGAAGGAGTTTATCCTTTTAGCTACTTCTTGAGGGTCATCTCTTTTCAATCGTACTATTGCACTTAATACAATACCTTCTGGAATCTCTGATCCCCTGTATCTGAAACCGATATCTTCCCTGTTTATTATCGAGATATTTCCTCTCAGATCCATTAAGGCGATAGATTCGATAACATTACCTATCTCCATCCCGAAGGAACCCGCATTCCCCTTAACTGCTCCTCCGAGGGTGCCCGGGATGCCGGCAAGTCCTTCAAGTCCTGACAGACCTTCTTCCTTCGAGATATTAAGGAGTGATTGTAAAGGAGTGCCTGATTCTACAAATAACCTGACAACATCACTGTTCCCAATCACCTCTATCCTCTTAAGGGAAAGACTTGATATTACAGCCCCATCAATGCCACTGTCAGAGACCAATATATTACTTCCTCCACCGAGGGGGGTTACAGGTATGCCCTTATCAGAAAGATAGATGAGGATGTTTTTTAGGGAAAGGACATCATCAGGGATGGCATAGATATCTGCCAGTCCACCTATCCTCAGAGTTGTATGAGAGGACATATCTTCATTCAGGCGCAGGTCTCCTTTAAAATAACCTTTGAGTTCCTTTAAGATGTCAATGTCTGTTTTCATGATTGTTCTATCCTTCTCAACAGTTCCTCTCCAACCTTCCATACATCTCCAGCGCCTAAGGTCATTACAATATCTCCCTGTCTGAGATTTGTCACCAGTTCATTCAGGAGTTTATCCCTCTCAGGCCTGTACATGGCAAATTCCCTTTTTGTTTTTTTGTTGATCTCTCCTACGAGGAGAGATGAACTTATACCTTCAATTGCTTTCTCTCCTGCCGCGTAGATGTCAAGAATATAAAGGGCATCTGCTTCTGAGAAGGAATGGGTAAATTCATTAAAGAGGTCCCTTGTCCTCGTATATCGGTGAGGCTGAAAGATTACTAAAATCCTGTTTTCTCTGAAGGAATCCCTTGCTGCCTTGATAGTATTCCGAATCTCCTCAGGATGGTGCCCATAATCGTCAAAGACCTTAATGCCCCTTTTTTCTCCCTTGAATTCAAATCTTCTTTGAATACCCTTAAATCCCCTTAACGCCTCTTTTATTGTCTCTGTCTCTATATGAAGTTCCCTTGCTACAGAGATCGTGGCGAGGCAATTCAGCACATTGTGTAAGCCAGGGATAGGAACAGAGAATGAACCAATATTATCCCCTTTATAAATAACATCAAAACCGATAGTCAGGGTGCCCTGTTTTATATTTATTGCCTTTACATCCGCATCTTCAGAGAATCCATAGGTTACAAACCTCCTGTGTACTCTTGGCAGTATCTCTCTTATGTATTGATTTTCAAGGCAGAGTATGGAGAGGCCATA
>JBKBUA010000144.1:0-4454 GCA_046290845.1 Thermodesulfovibrionales bacterium | reverse complement strand
AACCGCTGAAGGCATCTAAGCGGGAAGCCCACCCCGAGATAAGGTCTCCCTCCCGCACCTACTTTGGGGACAAACGGGTATAAAAAGAGAAAGCGTTTGTATCCAAAGTAGGTGCGGGACTGAAGGTCCCTGGTAGACTACCAGGTTGATAGGCTGGAGGTGTAAGTGGAGTAATCCATTGAGCTTACCAGTACTAATAGACCGTGTGACTTGACCCTTACTATTCCCTCCTGTTGTCAAAGAAACTGAAAGAGGGCTTAATAATAAGCCCTCTTTTTATATTTTAAATTCAAAACTTTTTCATTTTTTATTTTTATGATAGAATTAAATTAAAAATAGACAAAAGAGGAGTTTTTAAGCCATGAGAGAGAGAGATATATTCGAAGAGATAATAGATATAGGTAAAAGGAGGGGTGTTTTAACTTACGATGAGATAAATGACGCTCTTCCTTCAGAATTTTTCTCTCCTGATGAGATAGAGGACCTGATGGACCTTCTCCATGACATGGGAGTGAAGGTTGTCGATTATGAGGAGGCTTTACCAGAGGAAGAAATAGAGGAAGAAGAGATAGAGGAGTACGAAAAAACTGAGGACCTCGTCCAGGCCTATTTCCACTCAATGGGCGATATATCAATCCTTACAAAGGATGAAGAGACAGAACTCGCAAAAAGACTCGAAGAAGGAAGAGAGATAATTAAGGAGATAGTCACGAATCTGCCCTTATATAAAAAGATTGAGGCAAGTCTTGACGGGGACGTGGAGTTGATTACGGAAGAGGAAAGAGCTGATGAGGCACTCTTGAAAACTTTATCCCGTCTCGATGAATTAATGGCTATGGTGGATGAGGCAGAAAAAGGAATTGCTAAATATGGCACTTTAAAAGACTTAAAAAAGCTGATTAATGAAAAGAAGAAAAAGGGCAATAAGGTTGATAAACTTGAATCCTTAGCAAGAGAGGTGCAGCAGGTCTATAAGAAAGTTGAATCAGAGGTGGGTGAAAAGATAGAGGATTTTAAGGCAAAATATGAAAGGTTATCGAGGGCAAAGGTGCTTGTCACAGAGGCAAAGAACGAACTAATCACACGCAATCTAAGGCTTGTTGTTAATATAGCTAAGAACTATGTTGGTCGTGGTCTTCCACTTCTCGATCTGATCCAGGAAGGTAATATCGGCCTTATGAAGGCAGTTGATAAATTCAAGTACGAGAAGGGGTTTAAGTTTTCTACCTATGCAACATGGTGGATCAGGCAGGCCATCACGAGAGCCTTAATCGATCAAACAAAGACTATCAGGGTTCCTGTCCATATGATGGAGTTCTACAACAGGGTAACAAAGGCTTCGAGGGAGTTGACTCAGCAACTCGGAAGGGAGCCAACTAATGAAGAGATAGCCCAAAAACTATCGGTACCTGTCAGGAAGGTTGAAGAGGTTTTCAGGGCAATTCAAGATCCGATTGCGCTGCAAACACCTGTTGGTGATGAAGATACAGAACTTGAGGACTTTATAGGCGACAAAAATAGTCCATCACCCTTTTCTGATGCTGAGAGGGTAGAGATGTCAGAGCATATTCAGAGGGTGTTGAGAACATTGACCGAGAAGGAAGAAAAGGTCATAAGGATGAGGTTTGGAATAGGTGCTGAAAGGGATCATACCCTTGAAGAGGTTGGAAAACACCTGTCTATAACGAGAGAAAGAGTGAGACAGATAGAGGCAAAGGCGCTTCGTAAACTCAAACATCCAAGTAGGCTCAGGGCCCTTAAGATACTGACCAGTTAAATTGAAAAGGCTCCTTCAGAGGAGCCTTTTTTATGACCATCTCCAGAGGGCTATTATTAAGGTTATCAGAAAGACGATCGCAAGATTCATATAGGCAAAGGCATAAAAGAGCCTTTCAGGGAATGGTCGGGTTACCTTTTCTCCTGGCTCTATGAGTTTTCCCACAACAGGCATCAAAATCAATTTATCTTCTCCATGGGGCGCTGTCTTGATCGCCTCTGTTAAATCATGACCTGCAAGATGCTTCTTAAGGTGCGAACCATCCTTCCAGAGTTTGCTTTTTGATACATCGTAGATCTTTCCCTTAAAGGCAACATAAGCAGGTCTGCCTTCTTTGCCATCAAAACTGTGCAACTCTTCTATGGTCAAATCCTGTTTGCCTCTCGATATCTCGTCTTCCCATTTAACCTTCCACTTCCTCTTTAGTTTCGGACCTATATAAAATGTGACTATAAGGGCTGATGTGACCATTATAAGGAAAAGGAATATCTTTATACTTAGAAGGATGCCAAAACGTGTTGTGTACAGGGCCTTTATTGTTGGAATCCTTGCTATTGTTAGAAGAGTGCCGGTGATCGTGAGCACTATTATAGACAACCAGCCCAAAAACAACTCACCCTTTGGCAAACCTCGGGCAGCATAGGCAGGCTTAAGGAGGATGTGGACATAAAGGATTGTACCAAACCATACTATAGCGGTTAGAAGATGGATATAGCCAATAATAAATCTCACTACTTTTTGTATTCCTGTTAAGGGTCTATATAAACCCTTAACCTTCATATCAGAGAGAAATTGTTGACCCTTTGCTGTAAGAGGCCCTCCTCCGATAGCCTCTATATGACATTCATTGCAGTGAAGGCCTGTCTGTCTTGCATATTCAGTAGTTGCAAAAGACGAAACATTGGTAATTAGGACTATAGATAAGGATAATATAGAAATAAATGTTTTCATAAGCAAAATTATGTTTAATCTAAGGATAAAGTATTATATATGATGGAAATAAAAAAGGGGGCATTGCCCCCTTTTTACACTAAGCCTTCTCTGGTGCAGCACTGATAGCAGGCATCGGTTCTTTGCCGAGCTTGAAGTAATCCACTACAAATATAGCCACACCGATGATGAAACCTACACCAAATATCGCCCTGAAGATCCAGAACCACATGTTGTATGCCGCTTTTACAGTAACATAATCAAGACCCATGAGCCTTTCCATATAGGTTTGAACCATCCCTGCACCTGTTATAGTCAAAACTATAAAGATCATAGAGATCGTCATCCACCAGAAGGATTGATATGCCTTCGATGAAGGGAATTCCTTAACCCCTCTTATCGCTGGCAGTGTAATGTAAATCATTGATATTACGAGCAGCACATAGGCGCCATAGAAGGCGAGATGACCATGAGCAGTTGTTATCTGTGTACCGTGAGTCCACTTATTAACCTGTGGAAGGGTATGGATTACTCCCCATAATCCAGCACCAACAAAATTGAATATAGCATGGGCAACAGCATAAAAAAGACCAACCCTGTTTGTCACCACCCTATGCTCACGGGTTGTCCTGAAGGCATCCCAGACCATCACAAGCAGAGGTATTGGTTCGAGAGAACTGAATATGCCGCCAACCCATAGCCAGTAAGATGGCGTTCCTATCCAGTAATAATGATGACCTGTACCGAGGATTCCCGTAAACAGAACGAGTGCCACCTCAACATACATCCATCTCTCCACAACCTCTCTCTTCGCCCCAACGGTCTTCATAAGCATAAAGGCAAGGAGTGCGCCTGCTATGACCTCCCAAGCACCCTCAACCCAGAGATGCACAACCCACCACCACCAGAACTGATCCTTAACCATGCTCTTCGTATAGAACATCCCGGGTAAATACATTAAGGCGAGGAATGTAAGACCCGCAAGGAGTGTACCCTGTATGCCTGTCCATTTCTTTGTCTTAAGGACTGTCATAAAGTTATTAATGAGGAAAAGGATGACTGATACAGCTATCAAAACATCTGCCCATCTCGGTGCCTCAATGTATTCTCTTCCCTCATTCAAGATGCCCGTTCCAAAGAGGCTTGTTGAATTTGCCTGTGGGTTAATACCCATCCATATGTAACCTAAAACAACAGCCGTAACAGTGGCGACAGTTGCCCAGAATTGGAATTTTGCGAGGGGAATGCTCCACAATTCGGTTTCAGACTCCTCAGGCACAACATAATATGTGGCGCCCATCAATCCTACCAGAAGCCATACAACTAAGGCATTGATGTGAAGGCTTCTTATTATATTGAAGTTCAGGATAAAAAACTGGGGCCATATGAACTGAAGTGCTGCAATGATACCCACAGCGACCTGAACAAAGAAGAGAAGCACAGCAAAGGTATAGAAATCCTGTGCTATCTTTTGACTCTCATGCTTTATACTCATAAGTTATGCACCTCCCTTTGATTTTCCCTTTAATTCCATCATATAATCTGTTAGGTCTTTCAGATCCTGTTCACTGAGATGACCAAAACTCGGCATCGCTGAATTCGGCACAAAGGCCTTTGGGTCCTTGAAGTGACCGAGTATCCATTCCCTGTTCCTTCTCGTTCCGACTGTTGTCAGATCAGGACCTGTCGTCCCACCAATGCCATTAATCATGTGACAGCCTGAGCATCCTAAGGACTGATAAAGCCT
>JBKBUA010000143.1:0-4456 GCA_046290845.1 Thermodesulfovibrionales bacterium | reverse complement strand
TTACAGTATAGTGTCTTTATGTAGCTCTCTGCCCAGTAGCCTGGTGGAACATCTGCAAAGGTCACAGCACATAACTGCCCTGTCCCACTTAAGGGAACATTAAGTGTAGGTGTATCAGGGTCATTTGATGGTATGGAGAGGTTAGCACCCTTTATACCCTGTGATAGTGGACTGAATATGGCCTCGAGTGTGCAACTTCCTGAGGGTGCTACTGTCTGGTCTGAGCAGTTGTCATTCTGCTTTATGAACTGAGATGGATTTGAGCCTGTAAAGATGATTGTGCCTATTGCAAGATTGCCTGTGCCTGTGTTTGAGATGGTAAATGTCTGAGGTGTTGAGTCAGTGCCAACATTCACGGTGCCAAAGTTATGGCTTGTGGGAGATACAGAGATGTTTGGAAAAGCAAGATTAAATGTGGCTGTGCAACTCTTATCTGCATCCATTGTTACCTGTGCCTGATTGTTCCCTATGTCTGTGCAATCTCCACTCCAGCCTGCAAAGGTTGAGCCAGCATTTGGTGTTGCCGTGAGGGTTACGACAGTGCCTGATGCGTATGGTTCTGAGCAGTCTGTTCCACAGTTTATCCCTGCTGGTGAGCTCGTCACCGTGCCAGAACCTGTGCCGGTTTTGGTGACTGTGAGGGTGTATGTGCCGGCAGACTCACTCAGCTTTGTCACAAAGGCATCGGGATAACCACCATTACATGTCCCATCTGTCCCACAGGTTGAGTCATATGCATTCTTTGTGGTAAAGTCACTTGACCATGTCCATCCCGCCACATAGGCATTGCCACCTGAATCAACCGCTATGGCATAGGCAGTATCCCAACTACTTCCACCAAGGTATGTGGAGTAGATGAGGCCATTGCCTGAAGGGTTCAGCTTTGTCACAAAGGCATCAATCCAACCTGCATTTGAGCCCTGATAGGGATTCTGGGTCGGAAAGTCGGTTGAAAGTGTCGCTCCCGTCACATAGGCATTGCCACCTGAATCAACCGCTATGGCATAGGCTTCATCCCATTTACTTCCACCAAGGTATGTGGAGTAGATGAGGGAGTTAGCTCCTGATTGGGTTGTGTCTATCTTTATCACAAAGGCATCAGACCCACCTGCCTTTGAGCCCTGATAGGCATTCTTGGTCAGAAAGTCAGTTGACGTTGTAAATCCCGCCACATAGGCATTGCCATATGAATCTACGGCTATGGCACGGGCGTCATCCAACTCACTTCCACCATGGTATGTGGAGTAAACAAGGCCATTGCCTGAAGGGTTCAGCTTTGTCACAAAGGCATCCCAACTCCATTGAACGCCCTGATAGGCATTCTTGATCGGAAAGTCATCTGAGTGTGTCGATCCCGCCACATAGGCATTGCCATCTGAATCAACCGCTATAGCAGAGGCTCCATCCTCATAACGTCCACCAAGGTATGTGGAGTAAACAAGGCCATTGCCTGAAGGGTTCAGCTTTGTCACAAAGACATCAGCAAAAGAAAGCGAATTATAATAGTTACAATTTCCATCAGTTCCACAGGTTGAATCATAGGCATTCAGAATCGGAAAGTCAGTTGACCATGTCTTTCCCGCCACATAGGCATTGCCACTTGTATCAACCGCTATGGCATAGGCTTCATCCACACCACTTCCACCGAGGTATGTGGAGTAGGAAAGGACAAGGGGGTCTATGATGAGGGTGGAGTTTTTGTCATACTCACCTACATTGAAGCTATAGACATAGCCTTCCTTTTCCTTTCTGATTTCAAACCTGCCCTCTATATCCCTCTTCTTTCCCCCTATCTCCTGATATACATGGGGCCTTTGCTGGATTATTGAACTACCACTGCCAAGCACTATCTCAAGCCCTCCATCCTCTGTCTTCCTTACCTCTTTCGCACCCTCTATCAGAAAGGAAACAGGACTGTAGTCTCTACCCGGGGCTACTACTACATCATACTCAAGCTGCCTCTGGTTTCCGTAAAATAAAAGGTCTATGCCTTCGTATATGTCCTTGTACCTAACCTTTGAGTAGGTGGGTATGTCTGTCTTCCACCTCTTTGGGTCGTTGCCTATAAGATAGTTCACCCTGCCACTGAGTTCTTCCTCTGCCAAGACTGTAACCGTTTCCTTTGCATTCAAGGGCTTGATGGTTATGCTCTGCCACCGCCTTCTCTGATCTCTCCTTCTTACCCCTGTGAGGGACTGCCTCTTTTTCTGATTTGCCCTCTTTTTTAGTCAAGACCAAATATATCCCTTCCTTTGTGAAATACACACCCTGACCTGAACCCTTTGCATAGAATAAAACCTTTCCCTCTACCTGACCATTGTTCTTAATGAAATGAAGCGGAATCCTTCCATAAGCCTCCTGAATCCTTACCCTCTCCTTCTCCGATACCTTTGCAAAGGTAACACCAGAGAAAAGGATTGAAAGGGCAATCGCTAAAAGGGAAAACATAAACATCTTTGGTCTCATCTTAATGCCCTCCTTTCATTGCAGCCTAAAATACCTGATGACTCCCTCCTTCAAAGAAGGTCGGGGAGATTCCTAAAATCATAAGTAACTCATCATCCCCCTTTCAAACACAGAGAGGCAAACCCAAAAGGGTCTGCCTCTCTGTAATAGGTAGTCAATTCATGAACTGACCTTGCCTCTTCTTTTGAAATCCCATTAAGGCTTAAACTGACTGACGCAATTCATGTGCCATAATTAAACCTTACTTTAAATTCAAAAGCCCCTTTATTATCTCTGCCATTACAGGGTTCATGAGTGTTAATGCTATTATCATAAGAACGATCATGAAATTTAGCTTCATATCAAGCCTCTTTATATCTGCCTTTACAAGCCCTATCTTCCCCTCAAGGTCTACCCTTACATTCTCTATCTTGCCTTCAAGGTCTGATTTTATTCCGTGCATCTCTACCCTTACATTCTCTATCTTGCCTTCAAGGTCTACCCTCACATTCTCTATCTTACCCTCAAGGTCTGCACGGAGGGCATTCATCCTCTCCTCAAAAAGCTCCCTTGTTACAAACTCTCTCCGTATCTCCCCTATCTCGCTTCTGAATTCGTTCCTAAGGGAATTGATCTCATTCCTGATTGAATTAATCTCTGCCTTTACTTCACCAATCTCTGCCTTGAATTCGGTTCGAGTTTCTCTTGTCTCTGTCCTGAATTCAGTTATAATCTCATCCTTTGTTGTTGCCCATTTATATTCCGTTGCCTCGGAGATGGTTGTCTCAAGAGACTTTACAACAGTCCTTGCATCATCTTTGCCAAGCCCCCTTTCGAGAGCCTCATAAACCTCTAATGGAAGCGTTACAGGCATCCTAACTCCAATTGTATTAAATCCTTTGAAGGATGTCAAGCAGACGCGTTTCCTCAAAAATAATCCTAAATTCCCATGCTTTTAGGCACTAGGATATTTAGTTTATTTATAATTTCCTTTTGTTGTTTTGTTAGTTCTTGAATGAGTATTTCATCGTCATATACCTTGCACTTCAGATTTCTCATAGTCATCAGGATTTCTTCTGTGGTATGTCCTTTCCCTATCTCCTTCTTTAATAGTAACAATACTGTTAATGCTATGAAGATTAACAGCAAATAACCCCTCAAGGTCTCTTCTTTATGAACCCTTAAGGGGATTAATTTTAAATCATCCTTTGAAAACCCAAATAACCTCTCTACTGTTTGCCTCATGTAATAAAGAGGCATTAAATCTCCCTTCTCTATCTTGAAGGAGGATACAAGAATCATTATCCCTCGTTTCATTAATCTATACTCAAGTCCTTCTTCATCTTCTAATCTTTCGTCTATTACATCAAGTAAAAGCTTCTTTATCTCACGCCCCTTCCTCTCTGGATCAAGGATCATATAATGATCTGCTCCCCAAAAATGAGACAATTATTATGTAGAAAGTTACTAACAAAATATCTATAAAAGGAGGAGCATAAAATGAGACCAAATAAGTTCTCTGTTGACCAGATAATCAAGATCATTGCTGAGGCAGATTTACCTAACGGTTCTGTCTCAGCAGTAGCAAGAAAATATGGTATTAATCCTAATACCATATACCGCTGGAAGCAAAAATACAAAGGTAAGAATGCCTCAGAAGCAAAACGCCTTAAGATCCTCGAAGAAGAAAATTCAAGACTCAAAAGGCTGCTTGCTGAAAAGGAATTAGAAATACAGGCCCTTAGTGAGATTATTAAAAAAAATTTCTGAACAGAAAGGAGTTGAAGGTGCTGATAGCTCAAATACATGATAAATTCCGTATTCCTATCTCCATGCTCAGTAAAAGATTTGAAATCCCGAGGGCTTCTTTTTATCGCAAAAGTAGCAGGGATGATGGAGAAATTGCTGAAAGGATAAAGACTATAGCTATGGAGCATCCTGCTTGGGGCTATAGACTCATAATGGTAGAACTCCATAAACAGGGTTTCAAGGTCAATCATAAGAGGGTTTA
>JBKBUA010000142.1:1499-4492 GCA_046290845.1 Thermodesulfovibrionales bacterium | reverse complement strand
ACTGAAGACCCTCATTTTGGTCTTATTGATTCAAAGGAAAACATCCTTACCAATAAGATAACAGCAGTGATAGACCGTGCCATGCCAAAGGATATAGTGGATATGTATTTTCTCCTTAAAGATGGAGTGAGTCTCAAGCAGGCACTTATTGATGTCCACAGTAAGGCGGCAGGGATTCCTCCACTCTATGTGGCAAAGGTCCTTGGAGAATTCGACTATGGCCTTCTTGATACAGAGATAAAATGGATTACACCAGTGCCTTCAGATGAAATTAAGAGATTTCTTACAGGTATTGCAGAATCCATTGTAAGAGGCACTTTATAAATGCAGATACCCTATCAAAAATACACCTTTACCATTGAGGCAGTAGAGGAGCTCCATCTACCCTATTACAAAGGCTCTACCTTCAGGGGTGGTTTTGGAAATATGTTCAGACGGGTTGTCTGTGCCCTTAGGAGGCAGGACTGCACAGACTGCATGCTTAAGTCAAGGTGTATCTATGCCTATGTCTTTGAGACACCTCCTCACGACGGTGCTGATATAATGAATATGCACAAATATGAAAAGGTTCCTCATCCCTTTGTGATAGAACCACCAGAAATAAATTCAAAGTTAAAATTTCAAGATTTAAAGATTATTTCACCTGGTAGGAGGATAGATTTTAATCTGATCCTTATAGGCAGGGCAACTGATTATCTACCCTATTTCATCTATACCTTTGATGAGCTTGGCAAAAATGGCATAGGCAAAGGAAGGGGCAGATACAGATTGATTGAGGTCAACTCTGGCAGCATGTTACTTCGCCACCTATCAGAACCCATCTATCATGAAGCTACAAAAACCATTAAAAAAACAGATACTGATGTAATTGATATCCCAGATGATTTCAGACCAGTAGATAGCTATACCACAATTACCCTCCATCTTATCACACCCCTTAGAATCAAATACAATCGTGACCTCGTGGTTACTCTTGAGTTTCATATATTAATTCGAAATCTCCTGAGAAGGCTCGGCCTTATCTATTACTTTCACTGCGGCAATCAAGAGCCATTATGGAATCACAGGGATATCATAAAACATGCCGAAACTATCAAAATCCGTGACACCAATCTTAAATGGTTTGACTGGGAAAG
Source organism: Thermodesulfovibrionales bacterium (assembly GCA_046290845.1). Taxonomy (GTDB): domain Bacteria; phylum Nitrospirota; class Thermodesulfovibrionia; order Thermodesulfovibrionales; family UBA9159; genus JBBIPQ01. The sequence continues at coordinate 3,356 of JBKBUA010000142.1, read as the reverse complement.
ATACTCCTCCCGTCAGGATAGCAGGATGAAACTCGGCGGTCTTACCGGAAAGATAACCTATGAGGGGAATCTTGAACCATTCCTTCCAATCATTAAGGCTGGTGAGATACTTCATGCAGGCAAAAACACCAGCTTTGGTCTCGGCAAATACAAGATAATTTAAAAGAAACATTTCTAAAATATTTCTTTTGCTGACACATCTCTTATATTCCTGTAAATTATCATTATGAACAGAACCCTCTACATCATTGCCTATGACATAACTGATGAAAGGAGGCTTAACAGGGTCAGGTATTTTCTTAAGGGCTACAGCACAGGTGGTCAGAAGTCTGTTTATGAATGTTTTCTTACAGAGGGAGAGCTGAAATTTGTTATCAGTAATCTCAAAAGGATGATATTTGAGGGCGATGACAGGATTCACATCTTCCAGATGGATGGCAGAAGCAGGACTCATACCCTTGGCATGGCCCTTCAGCCAAAGGACCCGAGCTATTTTTATATTGGATAACCGGGTTCAAGAATGCAGTCATCTATTCGTGGGACATGACAATGGGTACGCTCTATATTGATAGAAAGGGAATTCATATAAGTGTTGATGGCAATGCCATCGCCTTTTACAACGATGGTCATAGAGAAGGGATCGTTCCCCTTGAACCTGTTAAGAGGGTCATCTTTGTTGGCAACATGACTGTTGAGACATCGGTAATAAAGAAGTTTACAGAACTTGGTATTAGTGCAATATTCCTTTCAGGCAGGAGCTTGAGGTTTTCTGGGATGCTACATGGCAGACTACACAATAACGGTCTCTTAAGGCTTAAGCAATATGAGAAGGCGATCTCAGAGTTTGCAAGAGAATATGCCCAGGAGATTGTTACAAGAAAGGTGAGGAGTCAAATAAACCTGTTAGAATCGGTTTTGCCTCGCAGGCCTGACTTGAGATTAGACATCATAACTGCTATTGACACACTCAAGAGGATATTAAACAGGCTTGATTTTGAATCTTTTCAGATAGAATCACTTAAAGGACTTGAAGGTGGTGCGTCAGCCTCTTATTTCTCTGCATACACAAAGATTTTTTCAGAGAATCTCGGCTTTCAGAAGCGTACCAGAAGACCTCCGCTTGACCCTGTAAATGCCATGCTGTCTCTATGTTATACACTTCTGCATTTTGAGCTTGTCAGGGAGATCGAGATCGCAGGGCTTGACCCGACAATAGGCTTTTATCATCAATTTGAATATGGGAGGGAGTCCCTGGCCTGTGACCTTGTAGAGATTTTTCGCTCTGATGTTGACCGTTTTGTATGGAATATGTTCAGAGAAAGAACCTTTACTGCGGATGATTTTTTTAGAGACCCTAATACAGGCGGATATTATTTAAAGAAACAGAGAAGAAAGGATTTTTATCCCCTTTATGAGGATTGGGCAAAGGAGATGAGGCAGGCCTTTGCAGAAGAGGTCAGGTCCCTGTGTAGGAGGCTAAGTGATGAGGAGGACACTTTATCTGAACGAGAATGAGAAGGGCATTCATGTAGTCGTGGATGGCCCTTCACTCCTGATTAAATCACCCTGTGTCGCCGAAAGACGGATCCCGATCGGGCTTATTGGCAGGGTAGTGATATTCGGAAATATCCTCATTGAGACTAATGCTCTGAATATCTTGGGAGCAAATAATATCCCTGTATTTTTCATTAGCAAGTGGGCAGGTCATTTCAGCATATCTCTTAATGTGTTTCAAATTATGGAGCAGAGGTGCCTAAGACTTGCTCAGATTACGAAAGACAGAAGGAAAAGCATCGAGTTTTTTCACTGGTTGAAGGAAAAGAGAGCCTTTCTCGAGGCCGAGGTTTTAAGGCGTCT
>JBKBUA010000142.1:0-1402 GCA_046290845.1 Thermodesulfovibrionales bacterium | reverse complement strand
GACAGAAGGAAAAGCATCGAGTTTTTTCACTGGTTGAAGGAAAAGAGAGCCTTTCTCGAGGCCGAGGTTTTAAGGCGTCTATCAGGGTATACCAGAGTTAATAGCACAGATTATAGTGATGTCATCTCCTTTTTTATGCCTGCAGAAAAGGATAAATGGAAGACTGTTTACAGGATGCTGAAGATGCTGTTCTGGAGCTTCATAATTGAAGAATTGATCAACAGGAATCTCCATCCCCATTATGGCATTATTCATAGAAGAGGTGCCTTCGGTCTTGTTAGGGACTGTCTTTATGCAATCTCGCCTGAGACCGTCCTTCAGGCACTCCAGTTTTTCAGGTCAGACTCAATAGAAAAGTTAATTGAACCATCACACAGGGCATTTCTTCTAACTTCAAGAGGTATTCACAATATTGTAGCAAGGTTTGAGAATAAACAGTATATCGCAAAAAAGATAATGAAGGATATTACTGACAAATTATTCGAACTGGCTTAGTGCAATGAAGGCTAATTATCTCATATGTTACGACATCAGGGATGACAGGAGGCTCAGAAGGGTCTTTAATTTTACAAAAAGGTTTGGCCTTCATCTTCAGTATTCAGTCTTTTATTGCCGGTTTACATGGCCTGAACTGCAGAGATTCAAATCAAGATTGTCTGAGTTGATAGACAAGAGAGAAGACGACATCAGGATATATCCGCTACCTGAAAAACCGAAAGTTATTGTTATGGGATGCGGTAACAGGATCCCTGAAGGTGTTGAGATATTCTTATAGTTCTATAATAAAAATTTATTTTCAATTAAGTGATAAACCTGATAAATTTTAGTAGTTCTTTGACAACGTTTCAAAAATATTTTTTCCGTAACTATGGCAGTGACAGAAATTGTCAACAACCCTCTTTATAACACATTAAAAAATAAAGAAAAAATGAGGGGGTGCTATAGGAAACAAGACCTCATTTAGAAGGGATTGCGACTAGCAAGTCCTGAAGCCAGCCATGGAATACATGACCAAATAGGAAACAAGACCTCATTTAGAAGGGATTGCGACGTCGAAAACCCTTGCCTTACCCCTCCACCCGATATGGTATAGGAAACAAGACCTCATTTAGAAGGGATTGCGACTTCCTGAGAGCCTTACGGAGTTAGACCCCGTAAAGCTCCTATAGGAAACAAGACCTCATTTAGAAGGGATTGCGACATGGGTTGTTTTTGACTGTTATGTCAACTACAACCCCGATAGGAAACAAGACCTCATTTAGAAGGGATTGCGACTCCGTTCTTCTAATGTTATTTTCATTTCAACTTCCTCATAGGAAACAAGACCTCATTTAGAAGGGATTGCGACGGATACTGTCCTTTTCAGGTAGGTAATCCTCGGGGTCGTATGATAGGAAACAAG
>JBKBUA010000141.1:0-4498 GCA_046290845.1 Thermodesulfovibrionales bacterium | reverse complement strand
ATACTTGAGCAGATCGCAAAGATGGGTAAGCCCCTTCTCATAATAGCCGAGGATGTTGAAGGAGAGGCACTTGCAACCCTCGTTGTAAATAAGCTCCGTGGAACACTCCAGGTCTGCGCTGTAAAGGCACCAGGCTTCGGCGAGAGAAGAAAGGCGATGCTCGAGGATATAGCAATCCTCACAGGCGGCACCATGATATCCGAAGACATCGGCATTAAGCTCGAGAATATCAAGCTTACTGACCTTGGTCGTGCAAAGAAGGTAACGGTTGACAAAGAAAATACAACTATTGTGGAGGGTGCCGGTGATCCCGCAAAGATTCAGGGAAGGGTAAAGCAGATAAAGACCCAGATCGAGGAGACGACCTCTGATTATGACCGTGAAAAGCTCCAGGAGAGGCTTGCAAAGCTCGTCGGTGGCGTTGCTGTTATCAATGTTGGAGCAGCCACAGAGGCAGAATTAAAGGAGAAGAAGGCGAGGGTTGAGGATGCACTTCATGCCACAAGGGCAGCTGTTGAGGAAGGTATAGTGCCTGGTGGAGGAGTAGCCCTACTCAGATGTATGTCTGCCCTCAAGAATCTCAAACTCGAAAATCATGATCAGAATATAGGGGTAAAGATCGTGATGAGGGCCCTGGAAGAACCAATAAGACAGATCGTTGCTAATGCAGGCTTAGAGGGTTCTGTCATTGTAGAAAAGGTAAAGGCATCGAAGGATGTGAACTTCGGTTTTGATGCCCAGAATGAAGAGTATGTCGACATGATGAAGGCGGGTATAATTGATCCGACAAAGGTCACGAGGACAGCCCTCCAGAACGCAGCCTCTGTTGCAGCACTCATGCTGACAACCTCTGTCATGGTATCAGAACTACCAGAAGAAGAGAAAAAGGTTCCTGGAATGCCAGGCGGTGGCATGGGAGAGATGTATTAAAAACCCTTAAACCGTAATAGGCAAGTAAGGGATTATTAAAAAGGAGAGGGTCATGGGTACAAAAGGATTTGGATATTTTCCTTTCAACCTGACCCTCTCCTTTAAGAAAAATCTTTAACCCACTACCTTTTCAACCTTTACATCTCCCTCTTCATTCTGGCATCCTATTATTTAAGGTGAAATAATAATGAAAAAAAATCTTCTAATCATAATAACAGGCATTATCCTTATATTTTCCCTCTATGTCATCGCAGAGTTGCTAATACCCCTCCCCTTTGGAAACAGGGCTATTGAGTTCGAGGTAAGGAGGGGACAGACCTACAGAGAGGTCATTAATTCCCTTTCCGAAAAAGGAATAATAAGGGACAGAAACATCTTCTTAATCATAGGAAGGCTTACAGGACTTGATAAGAAAATAAAGGCAGGTTACTATCCTTTATGGGGCAATATGACACCTTTACAGATCTTCGATGCCCTGAGAAAGGGGAGGATTATAGAATATGAGATTACCGTTGTCCCTGGCGATTCCCTTCTTGAGATAGGCAAAAAATTTTCAGCTCTCGGTATAATAGATACAGAGCAATTTGAGAGGATTTCTAAAGATAAGGCCTTCCTCGCCAGCCTCGATATTGATGCTCCATCCATCGAAGGCTATCTCTTCCCCGACACTTACAGATTCCCGAAAGGCCTCGAGATTAAGGAAATCTTAATAATAATGGTTGAAAGGCTCAGGGAGAAATTCAACGAAGAGATGCTAATGAGGGCCTTTGAACTCGGAATGTCAGAGAGGGAGGTTCTCACACTCGCCTCTATAATAGAAAAAGAGGCTGTAGAGGATGGGGAAAGACCGATTATATCGGCTGTTTATCATAATAGGCTTAGAAAAAATATGCCTTTGCAGGCTGATCCAACCTCCATTTACGGCATAAAAAGCTCAAAGGAAATAATCACCAAAAGGGACTTACTCAGGAAAACACCTTATAATACATATATTATCAAGGGTTTGCCTCCTGGTCCCATAGCATCACCAGGGCTTGAGTCTATAATGGCTGCCCTTTACCCTGAGAATGTCCCATATCTTTATTTTGTATCTAATAATGATGGTACGCACAAATTTTCAGTTACTTTGAATGAGCATGAGAAGGCTGTGAAGATCTATAGAGACAAAAAGAAGGCAGGTATAGAAGGATAGTATGATCAAGAGAAAGAAGACAAGGATAATAGATGTAGGGGGTATTAAGATTGGTGGGGGCAATCCTGTTGTTATTCAGTCCATGACAAAGACTGACACGAGGGACATAGATTCTACGGTAAGACAGATCAAGGAACTTTCGTCAATAGGCTGTGAGATTGTAAGGTTAGCGGTACCTGATTCTGTAGCAGCAGGGACCCTTTCAGAGATAAGGAAACTGTCTCCAATACCTATCATCGCAGACATCCATTTTGACTGGCGTCTTGCCCTCATTGCTATTAAGAATGGCGTTGATGGTTTAAGGATAAACCCTGGCAATATCGGTGCAAGGTGGAAAGTGGCTGAGGTTGTCTCTGCCTGTAAGGACAAAGGTATACCGATGAGAATCGGCGTTAATGCAGGTTCTCTATCGAAAAAAATACTCAGTAAATATCATCATCCTTCGCCCGAGGCACTCGTCGAGAGTGCGGAGGAGCATATCGATATACTGGAGGGAATGAACTTCAGGGATATAAAGGTATCATTGAAGGCCTCTAATGTGATGACGACTGTCGAGGCTTATAGACTTTTCTCGAAGAGACACAGGTATCCAGTGCATGTAGGCATATCCGAGGCTGGTCCCTTTTTTACAGGAATAATTAAAAGTTCTATCGGGATAGGGGTCTTACTTGAAGAAGGGATAGGTGATACGATAAGGGTCTCCCTTTCGACCGATCCTGTTGAAGAAGTAAGGGTAGCCTACGAGATACTTAAGTCTCTCGGCCTCAGGCAAAGGGGAATAAATCTTATTTCATGCCCGACCTGTGGAAGATGCAATATTGACATCAAAGGTATTGCATCAAAGGCAGAGGAGGCATTAAAGGACGTAGATAAACCGTTAACTGTTGCTATTATGGGTTGTGCTGTAAATGGGCCAGGAGAGGCAAGAGAGGCTGATATAGGAATAGCTGGAGGAAAGGGTTTTGGTATCCTCTTCAAGAAGGGAAAGGTCGTAAAAAAGGTTAGAGAAGAGGATATGCTTGAGACCCTTATGTCAGCAGTTCGAGACGAAGTAAGCCAGTAGGTGGAGGTAAAAATGGAGATTGTAAGAATCCCAAAGGTCATGCAAGAGACATCGAAGGGGCACCTACTCCATGGAAGGACTATCGGTTTTGTTCCAACAATGGGAGCCCTACACGAGGGGCATCTGAGCCTTGTGAGGGTCTGCAAACAGGAAAATGATATAACCGTAGTCAGCATATTTGTAAATCCCCTTCAGTTTGGTCCCTCTGAGGACTACAATCAATACCCGAGGGATATCGAAGGAGACATGGAAAAACTCAAAAGGGAAGGAGTGGATGTACTCTTTCTTCCCGATAAAGACCACGTCTATCCTGAAGGCTTCTCCACAACAATTGAGGTCTCGGGTCTTTCTGATAAGCTCTGCGGTGCCTTCAGGCCAGGGCACTTCAAGGGGGTTGCAACAATAGTTACAAAGCTCTTTAACATCGTCAATCCCACAAGGGCTTACTTCGGTCAGAAGGATTACCAGCAAAGCCTGATAATAAAAAGGCTTGTGCGAGATTTAGACATGAACATAGATATTGTCATCTGTCCTACAGTAAGGGAGGAGGATGGCCTTGCAATGAGCTCGCGAAACCTCTATCTCAATGAAAAAGAGAGGGCTGCTGCCACGGTTTTGTACAGGGCACTCAGATCCGGATATGAGGCAATAAAATCTGGTATAATAGAGTCAGAGAAGGTAAAAGAGGTCATGTATAAAATTGTTAATTCTGAACCTCTTGTTTCAGAAGTTCAATATCTTTCTATTTATGACCCCGAAGATTTAAAAGAGATTGATATAATTAATCGGACAGCACTGGTTGCTGGTGCTATAAAGATTGGAAATACGAGACTGATAGATAACATAAGGGTTGAATAGGAGGTCAGATGTTGCAGCGCATAAGGATACAGATACTGGACAATCCAATAGAAGAGGTCTTCCTGAATGCCGAGGAATTTGAAGAGCCTGTAAGAAACAGGATACTGGCTGATGAACTGAAAAAGGAAATGAATTATTATTACCCTACTGTGGTATCTGTGGAATATATAGATATATTTATGGATGACCGAGAGTTTCCCGAGATAATGGAGTTGATGAGGCAGGGTGCAATAACGCCACCAGTTGTCCTGATAAATGGGGTACCGAGGATTCACGGTGGTATTCCGAGGGCGATTATTAAGGAGGAGGTTGAAAGAATCCTGTCCCTTGGTCCTGTTCATTAATAGTGCGACTGAGCTACAGTGCTTCTATATATAGACCTAAACATTGCATAAAACAACCAATTTTTATGAGGCAGGCATGATGAAAAACCTTTTATCTGCGATACCGATAGC
>JBKBUA010000140.1:0-4514 GCA_046290845.1 Thermodesulfovibrionales bacterium | reverse complement strand
TTATTTTTCCCAGTATTCCAAGTATATCTTCTTCTCTCAGGATCAGATATTCAACGTCATCAATAGTTACCTTTGACCCTGAATACTTATCAAAAAGAACGATGTCACCAACATTCACTGCTATAGGATGAAGCTTTCCATCATCTGTTAACCTGCCAGGCCCTATGGCTACAACCTCTCCCTTCTGTGGTTTCTCTTTTGCAGTGTCAGGGATGAATATCCCTCCTGCAGTCTTTTCTGTCTCTTCGAGATACTTAACGAGAACCCTGTCTCTTAGTGGCTTAAACTTCATAGGCATCTCTCCTTTCTTTAAGATTTTTTTTATTAGCACTCATTAACTGCGAGTGCTAATATAATGGTTAAACTACCTTTTAGGCAAATTCAAATATGAACAGAAAGCATAAGTTATCTGGAATTAACCTTGATTAATTTTATTTTTCTCTAATTTTTTAAAAATTAAGACAAATTCTAACAAACTAAATCTCACAGGCGAGTTTCTGGTATAATAAAAAATGCTTCTTAAGGATATTCTTTTAAGGATTATTCTCGGTGTTTAATTCGAAGGGCCTAAAGCAAAAGTCGGAATGTATTAGAGAAATTATCTGTCGTCACAAGCCCGAAGCCTGTAGTCTCCTGATCTTACTTATTTTGTTCCCTTATTCTCTGGCCTTTGCCCAGGACTTTACAATAACGAGATTCCATAGCGATATAATTGTTTATGAGGATTCCTCTTTTGTGGTGAAGGAAGAGATTTTTGTAGAGTTTCATAGACCCAGGCATGGAATTTACAGGGAGATTCCTTTCAAGTATATTGATGAGATGGGAAGGACTATAAGGACGCCTCTTAAGGTTCTTTCTGTAACTGACGATTCGGGTCGTAAATGGAGATTTAAGGTATCCAAAAAAGGCAATGTCATTAATATCAGGATAGGAGACCCTGACAGATACCTGACAGGGAACCAGGAGTATATCATTACTTACTCTGTAAACAACGCCTTACTTTATTTTAATGACCATGACGAACTTTACTGGAATGTAACGGGTGATCAATGGAGGGCTGATATTAAGCAAGCATCAGCCATTGTGATGCTCCCCGCAGGAAAAAGGAGCCGGCAGTTATGGGCGGCCTGTTATACAGGTTCTCACGGTTCGAGAGAGACAGCCTGTAGCCACGCTGAAGAGGGCTCGACCGCTGAGTATATAACTAAGAGAGCGCTCAGGCCTGGAGAAGGATTTACTATAGCCTTTGGTTGGGATAAAGGTATTACGATGCCTCCCCTGGCATGGAAGAGATTTCTCTGGAGGGTTGCACCTGAGGAGAACTGGGTATTTGTATTGCCTGTTATCTCTTTATTCACTATGTCATACCTTTGGTTCAGGAAAGGTAGAGACCCTGTTAAAGGTCCTGTCATGGTTAGATATGAACCACCCCGATTCAATAACAGACCCCTGTCACCGGCTGAAGTGGGCTGTTTGATTGACGAGAGAATGGACCCACGAGATATCACATCCTCCATAGTTGGGCTTGCTGTTAAGGGATATATTAAGATAGAGGAGACCGTTAAGGAGGGCCTTATACTGGACAGTACTGATTATTATCTCTCAAAACAAAAAGAGCCTGATGAAAATATTGATTTATTTGAAAGGACCCTCATGGAAAAGCTCTTCCCTGGCAGGTCTCCGGGGATACTCGTCTCAACAATGAAGAATAAATTCTATTTGAATATCGATACCCTTAAGGATACCCTTTACAGGGAATTGATCAATAAGGGATTTTTCCCGAGAAACCCTGAAAAGGTCAGACAGTTCTATATCTTTGTGGGTATAGCAATAATATTTGCTCTGTCCTTTCTCACTATCTTTCTATTCCCTTCTACTGAATTCAGGGGAATAATCTCTGGTATCCTCTCGGGGCTTTTAGTGATAGGTTTTTCGAGGTATATGCCGGCAAAGACCATTACAGGATCAAGGGCTTATCTCGAGGTAGAAGGCTTTAAGGAATTCCTTAACAGGGCAGAAAAGGACAGGATAATCAGGATGGGTGATAAGGAGCTTTTCTCTAAGTTTCTTCCCTATGCGATTGCCCTCGATGTGGTTGACAACTGGGCAGAGGCCTTTGAGGGTGTGTATCAGGAACCACCTGACTGGTATGTTTCAACAGGCGGTGTTAGGGCCTTCAGCCCAAGTAGATTTTCGAGTTCTCTTAGTTCCTTTGCATCATCTCTCGGCAGTGCTGCCTTTTCATCTCCCCGTGGAAGTGGCACAGGTAGCGGCTCCGGGGGCGGTGGATTTTCAGGCGGTGGCTTTGGTGGCGGTGGAGGAGGGAGTTGGTAGCCTAAAGAGAGGAGAGGGTTTTTTCGAGGCTTGCATTATCTTCCACATTCAGGACGTTGACTTTTGGGTCAATCCTTCTAATAAGGCCTGAAAGTACCTTGCCAGGTCCGACCTCAATAAATGTCTCTATCCCTGAATCTATTATCGTTTTTATCGAATCTTCCCATAAAAGGGGACTGTTTAATTGTCTTACAAGGGAAGATTTTATACTTTCTACATTGCTGAGAAAAAGGGCATCGGCATTATTAACTACAGGCACAGAGGGGCTATGAAAATCGATATCTTTCACCAATTCAGCAAGCCTCTCAGAGGCCCCTGCCATCAATGCGCAATGAGAAGGAACGCTGACTGAAAGAGGTACAGCTCTCTTCGCACCTGCCTCCTTAGCAAGTCTTATCGCCTCTTCAACCGCTTTTTTCTCTCCTGCTATAACGATTTGACCGGGGCAGTTATAATTGGCAGGTACCACATAACCGGATCTCACAGTGAGGCATATATCATCAACCTCTTTTCTTTTCAGACCCAGTATGGCTGCCATGAGACCCTTTCCCTCAGGGACCGCATCCTGCATAAACTGCCCCCTTCTCTCCGTTAGTATCAGGGCCTTATTGAGGTCTAACACGCCTGCTGCAACGAGGGCTGAATACTCACCTAAGCTATGCCCTGCTGTAACAGAGGGCCTTAATCCCTTAGAAAGAAGAACTCTATATATTGCAATACTCACGGTAAGTATGCAGGGCTGAGTCCTGACGGTCCTGTTTAATTCTTCATCAGGACCATTAAAACAAAGAGATGCCACATCGTAACCCAGCACATCAGAGGCTATTTCGAAAACCTGCTTAGCCTCATCATATCTCTCGTACATATCCCTGCCCATGCCAACATGCTGTGAGCCCTGGCCAGGAAATACAAAACATAACTCCTTCATGACTGCCCCTTTGCTATTTTCAGTTTCTTTATCAATAAAGGCAGGATTTCATACAGGTCTCCAACGAGACCGTAATTTGCAACATTAAAAATCGGGGCTTCAGGATTTTTATTTATAGCTATGATTATATCAGATGATTGCATACCAACGAGATGTTGAACAGCCCCTGAAATACCGCAGGCAATATATATCTTTGGGCAAACGGTCTTGCCTGTCTGTCCTACCTGATGGCTGTAAGGTATCCATCCTTCATCAACAGCAGCCCTTGATGCCCCTATAGCACCTCCGAGCAATTCTGCAAGCTCCTCTAAAAGCTTAAAACCCTTTGGATCACCCAGTCCCCTGCCACCAGAGACTATAACATCCGCCTCCTGAAGATTTACCGAAACCTCGGAAACCTCCTTTATTGAATCAATAACCTTTGTCCTCGAATTTAATCCCTTTGCCTCAATTTTAACAATCTCTCCCTTTCTGTCTGTTTTGTACTCCCCTTTTTTCATAACCCTCGGTCTTACCGTTGCCATTTGAGGTCTTGTATTTGGACATACTATGGTTGCCATGATGTTACCACCAAAGGCAGGCCTTATCTGTAGGAGATTCCCTGTCTCTTTATCTATGGCTAAAGATGTGCAATCGGCAGTGAGACCTGCCTTTAACCGGGCAGCAACTCTGGGAAAGAAAGACCTACCAATAGGTGTAGCTCCTGCTAAGACTATCTCAGGCTTGTGTTCAGTGATTAATAATGATAAAAGCTGACAGTAGGGCTCATCATTGAACCTATCAAAGATAGGGTCCTGACAGTAATAGACCTTGTCAGCACCCCATCTGATCAATTCCATTGCCTCTGCTTCTGTCGACCCAAAGACAATAGCAGCCAGTTCCACTGACCTTTCATCAGCGAGTTTTCTACCTATACCGAGAAGTTCTAAGGCCACACCTGCCACCTTCCCGTTTCTTTGTTCTGCAAAGACCCAAATGCCTTTATAGTCAGAGAGCTGAAGGCTTGAGGCTGAAGGCTTGAGACTATCCGATTCTTCCTCTACCTCAACAATAGCTCCTTCGGGGCAGACGCTGAGGCAGGCACGGCAGAGTTGGCAGTATTCTGTTATGAAGGCCTTTCCCTCTTTCATAACAATAGCTGTATAAGGGCATGAATCTATACAGGTCTCACAACCTGTGCAAATCTCTGTCTTAACAACTATACGCATCCAAACCTCCTGAGCTCCTCTATGAGGGCATCAACCTGTTCTTC
>JBKBUA010000139.1:0-4617 GCA_046290845.1 Thermodesulfovibrionales bacterium | reverse complement strand
CCTTTCACCGAGGGCCTTAACAACATGACTTCCTATATAACCTGCTCCACCTGTAACAAGGACTCTCATGAATGCCTCCAAATTCTGGAGATTATACCATTTCTTGACATCTTTAGTCTCATCTATTAAATTAAACCATTACCTTAACTGTAGAGGCGTATTGCAATGCGCCCCTACAAAGTCAGGAGGTTCGATGAACAGAATAAGGGTAAAGAATCCAATCGTCGAGATAGATGGCGATGAGATGGCCAGGGTGATATGGCACATGATAAAGGAGAGATTAATCAATCCCTTCTTTGATATTGATATTAGATACTTTGACCTCGGCATAAAGAAGAGGGATGAGACAGAGGACCGAATCACTGTAGAGGCAGCAATGGCAATTAAGGATTTGGGTGTAGGTGTGAAATGCGCCACGATAACGCCGAATGCAGATCGGGTCAGGGAATATAATCTCAAAGAGCAATGGAAGAGCCCTAACGGCACGATCCGATCAATCCTCGATGGCACCGTCTTCAGAAAACCCATAATAATAAAGAACATACCTCCTGCTGTCAGGAACTGGAAAAAACCTATAATAATAGGCAGGCATGCCTATGGAGATATCTATAAGAGTGTCGAATATGTTATTGAAAGACCTGGAAGGGCTGAGATCGTATTCATACCTGAGGGAGGCGGCAGGGTCGTCCTCGAGATTCATGATTTCAAAGGTAGGGGCGTTATAATGGGTATCCACAACTTAGAGGGTTCCATAAGAAACTTTGCCCTCTCCTGTATCAATTATGCCTTAAGTGAAAAGGTTGACCTCTGGTTTGGAGCAAAGGACACAATATCAAAGAAATATCATGGCTTCTTCAGGGATGTATTCTCAGAAGAGATTGCTAAGGTAAAAGATAGATTTGAGGAAAAAGGGATAAGTTATCGCTATCTCCTGATAGACGATGCCGTTGCTCAGGTCATAAAGTCTGAAGGTGGGATGCTCTGGGCCTGCATGAACTATGATGGCGATGTCATGTCTGACATGGTGGCAAGCGGGTTTGGTAGCCTCGGTCTCATGACCTCTGTCCTCGTCTCTCCTGAGGGTAAGTACGAGTTCGAGGCAGCCCATGGGACAATCGTCAGGCACTATCGGGAATACCTGAAAGGAAGACCAACATCAACAAACTCAATAGCCTCCATATTTGCCTGGACAGGCGCCATAAGAAAAAGGGGAGAACTGGATAACACCCCTGAGGTTGTAAAGATGGCATCAGCTATAGAGAAGGCGGTTATAGAGACGGTTGAGTCCGGGATAATGACAAAAGACCTTGTATCCCTTGCAGAACCACCTGTAAAGGGATATGCCCTTACAGAAGAGTTCATAGATGCCGTGGCAGAAAGGATAACAAAGACAGGGAGGGATAATGGAGTTAACCGTAACAATTGATAAGGATTCACTTTCAATTCCGATTGATAATCCCTTCAGGATTGACCTGATTTCTGTTGAGGATAAGATCAGGGACTTCATCCTCTCAAAGGAGATGGATCCAAAGGAAATCGATATAGGTGGTCTCCTTCCAAGGATGATAAGGGGTGTGGCTGGTTGCGAAAAGGGCTGTCCTGCAAATGCCCTTGACCTTGTTCAGAGGGGCTTTAAGGACTTTGAACTTTCCTATGTAGATGGTGGTATACTAACAGCAAAGATTATAAAGGGAGAAAAGGCAATATATTTTAAAATGTTTCCTGATTTCTAATGGACAATGCGTTGAATGGGTGAATGGGTGAAACCTCTTCACCACTTCACCTATTCACCTATTAAGGAGGATTATAGATGCTTTCAGAAAGAGCGAAGAAGATTAAGCCCTCTCCAACACTTGCCATTGATTCAAAGGCAAAGGCATTAAAGGCATCAGGGGTGGATGTCGTTAATTTTGGAGTTGGCGAGCCTGACTTTGATACCCCTGAGAACATAAAAGAGGCAGCCGTGAAGGCAATAAGGGATGGATTCACAAAATATACACCTGTGGGAGGCATCGATCCTCTTAAGGATGCCATAATAGATAAATTTAAAAGGGACAACAACATAGATTATACGAGGGAGGAAATCATAGTCTCCTGCGGAGCAAAGCACAGCCTCTACAATATTGCCCAGGCCCTTTATGGCCCTGGCGATGAGGTTATAATTCCATCGCCATACTGGGTATCTTATCCTGATCAGGTTCTACTCAATGATGCTGTCCCTGTCATCGCGAACACAGAAGAGAAAGAAGGCTTTATTCTAAAACCTGAGAAACTCGAGTCCCTCATAACAGAAAAGACAAAGGCCCTGATTTTGAACTCCCCATCAAACCCTACAGGCCTCACCTATGATAGAAAATCCCTTGAAAAGATAGCAGAGGTCTGTCTCAAACATAATATCTATATAATTTCGGACGAGATCTATGAAAAACTTGTATATGATGGGACATCTCATGTCAGCATAGCATCAATCGATAAAGAGATAAAGAACAAGACCATCGTTGTTAATGGCCTTTCGAAGTCACATGCCATGACAGGATGGAGGATTGGCTTTTCAGCAGGACCAAAGGAGATTATAAAGGCCATGACGAATATCCAGAGTCAATCAACCTCAAATCCCAACTCGATTGCCCAAATGGCGGCTATTGAAGCCCTCAGGGGTCCTCAGGACTCTGTCGAGGCAATGAGAAAAGAATTTGACAGGAGAAGGAGGTTTATGATCGAGGGCCTTAATTCCATTGATGGCATGAACTGTCTCACACCAAATGGAGCCTTTTATGCCTTTCCAAATGTCTCTTCCTTTTTCGGGAAGTCTTACAAAGAGAGAAATATAAATAATTCCTCTGACCTTGCCATGTATCTCCTCGAAGAGGCCTCAGTCGCCCTCGTCTCAGGAGACGCCTTTGGAGAACCAAACAACATAAGACTCTCCTATGCAACATCAATGGAGAACATAGAGAAAGGGATAAAAAGGATAAGGGAGGCACTTAATAGCTGAAGGCTGAAGTCCCGCCCCCATCCCAGAGAATAAGAGCGGCCCCCCATCCTGCCGTTCTATCTGGGATGGGGGCGGGATGGCATGCCAGCCTTCCAATTAATGCAACTTTAATTTAAATCGATGCTGTAGGGGGTTCAAAATTTTGAACCCCTACTTTCAATATCGAATGAAGGGATTTCATTCAGGATATGTTGCCATCGTAGGCAGGCCAAATGTAGGGAAATCGACACTCCTGAATAATATCCTGGGGCAAAAGGTCTCAATAGTAACTTCAAGACCACAGACAACGAGGAAAAGGATAACAGGCATCAAGACCCTCGAGGACTGTCAGATCATATTTATCGATACGCCTGGGATCCACAAACCCCTCCATAAACTCGGGGAATTCATGGTTCAGGAGGCTATAGAGGCACTAAAAGATGTGGATTTGATACTCTTTATGGTTGAACCGAAGGAGCCTGGAGGTGGCGAGATGTTTATCCTTGACCTTATAAAAAAAACTAACAAAAGGTGTATACTTATAATAAATAAGGTGGATCTTATAAAAAAGGCGGAGTTGCTGCCCCTGATTGAGAATTACAGTCGTCTTCATGGTTTTGATGCTATTATACCGATTTCTGCCATTAACAAGGAGGATGCATTAATCGTTTTAAAGGAAATTACTAAAAGACTTCCAGAAGGACCAAAATATTATCCTGATGATGTCATAACAGACCAGTACCAGCGATTTATAGCATCAGAGATAATAAGAGAAAAGATAATGGAGCGAACAGAAGAAGAGGTCCCGCACTCTGTGGCGGTCGAGATAACGAAATGGCAGGAGGAAGAAAATAAGATTTTTATCTCGGCAAATATTTTTGTTGAAAGAGAGGGACAAAAAGGTATTATAATAGGTAAAGGTGGCAAGAGATTGAAAGAGATAGGAAAAGATGCAAGGATCGAGATCGAAGGTCTTACAGAAAAGAGGGTCTTTCTTGAATTATGGGTAAAGGTAAAGGAGAAATGGCGTAGTAACGAAAGATTGCTCAAGGAATTATACGGGATATAGAATTCATGTTAATTCAGATGAAGGTTGAAGGCTTACTTTTTGATCCGAGGAGTAGTATGTATATACTGCTACTGAAGGAGATAGACGGCGATGGTACCCTTCCGATCTGGATTGGTAAACCCGAGGCTGACTCAATAGCCCTCGCCCTTGGTGGCGTTATGACCCCGAGGCCTCTTACCCACGACCTTATAAAGAATCTCCTCGGTTCTATTAAGATAAGGATAGTAAGGGTCGTTGTAACAGAGATACTGGACAATACCTATTACGCCCTCATATATCTTAGTGACGGAAAGCGGGAGATACCTGTTGACTCGAGGCCAAGCGACGCCGTAGCAGTTGCACTAAGGGTTAACGCACCGATCTTTGTTGAAGACGGTATTTTGGAAAGAAAATCAACAGATGAGCTCGAGGAGTGGCTGAAGAACCTAAGGCCTGAAGACTTCGGTAATGTGATGTAATCTATGCTCCACAGGACAGAAGGTATTGTTCTCAGAACTGTCCCTTTTGCAGAAGCAGACCTTATAGTAACATTATTAACCCTCGATTTTGGCCTCATAAAGGTCTTTGCCAAAAG
>JBKBUA010000013.1:1783-25130 GCA_046290845.1 Thermodesulfovibrionales bacterium | reverse complement strand
TTGAAGATAGGTCTCCTGAGATTCAGATGATCAATGATAGCCTTTGGTGTCAGGGAGAAGACCCTCTTAATTATGGATATTATATCTTCATTCGGTATCTTCCCTGTTCCGAAGGTATCAACAAGGAAAGAGACAGGCTCAGGTACTCCTATTGCGTAGGCTATCTGTACCTCTATCTTATCAGCGATACCTGATGCCACAATATTTTTGGCTATGTATCTTGCCATGTATGCACCTGAGCGATCTACCTTTGTAGGGTCCTTTCCAGAGAAACATCCTCCACCATGGCTTCCCACGCCACCATAACTATCAACTATTATCTTCCTTCCTGTAAGGCCCGTATCACCCATCGGCCCGCCCACAACGAACCGACCCGTGGGATTTATATGATAGGTTACATGATCTTCATCCAGTATATCTGGTGGGATGACAGGCTTAATGACCTTCTCTATTATATCCTCCTTCAATTCCTTCATTGTTATATCAGGGCTGTGCTGTGTCGAAATAACAATAGTATCAACCCGATGAGGCATTCCGTCCCTGTACTCAACAGTGACCTGTGTTTTGCCATCAGGCCGTAGATAACCGAGTATGTCTTTTTTTCTCACCTCTGTAAGCCTCATTGCTAATTTATGGGCAAGCATAATAGGCATTGGCATCAACTCAGGGGTCTCATTACAGGCATAGCCAAACATCAGGCCCTGATCACCTGCCCCTCCAACATCAACACCCATAGCTATGTCGGAGGATTGTTCATGAATGGATGTTATAACCGCACAGGTCTCGTAATCAAACCCATACTTTGCCCTTGTGTACCCGATGTCCCTTATTGTGTCCCTCACTATGCTCGGTATCTCGACATAACAATTGGTTGTTATCTCACCAGCTACGAAGGCAAGGCCTGTTGTCACGAGTGTTTCACAGGCAACACGCGCAGCAGGGTCCTTGGCTATTATCGCATCCAGTATAGCATCAGAGATCTGGTCGGCTATCTTATCAGGATGCCCCTCTGTAACAGATTCTGATGTAAAGAAATAATTCTTTCTTGCCATACCCACCTCCTTAGAAATTCTTAATTAAGTTTCTGTCGGTTCGATAAACTACGATGCCGAAGAAATCGGAAATACTATTTTATCTTTTTTATTAAAAAAAAGAAACACGATAATAATCCGAGGGATTCAGCCAGGTGTGACTCTTGCCATTTGGATCGATTAAGGATTAATATAATTAGATGATAAGGGGCACAACTATTCTCTGTGTCAGACGTAACGGTAAGGTGGCCATAGCCGGCGATGGACAGGTCACCATGGGTAATACCGTTCTCAAGCACAATGCTAAGAAGATCCGCAGGATGTTCAATGACAGGATAATAGCAGGTTTTTCAGGTGCCACCGCCGATGCCTTTACACTCTTTGAGAAGTTCGAGGGAAAGATCGAGATGTACAGGGGCAATATAACGAGGGCCGCTGTTGAGCTTGCAAAGGACTGGAGGACGGACAAGGTTCTGAGGAGGTTAGAGGCCCTTCTGATAATTGCTGATGCTGAACACACCTTCATAATCTCAGGTAATGGTGATGTGATTGAGCCTGAAACAGGAATCGCAGCAATAGGTTCAGGAGGCCCTTATGCCCAGGCCGCTGCCCAGGCCCTTTATGAGAATACAGACCTTTCAGCGAGGGATATAGTTGAGAAGGCAATGGAAATCGCATCATCCATATGCATTTATACAAATAAAAACATAACAATAGAGGAGTTGAATGGATAATCTTACACCGAGAAAGATAGTCGAAGAGCTTGATAAATACATAATAGGGCAGCACAAGGCAAAAAAGGCTGTTGCCATCGCCTTAAGAAACCGTTGGAGAAGACAGAGGCTCTCACCTGATATAAGGGATGAAGTACTCCCAAAGAATATTATAATGATAGGACCAACAGGCGTTGGAAAGACGGAGATAGCGAGAAGGCTTGCAAAGCTTGCCAATGCCCCCTTTCTAAAGGTAGAGGCCTCGAAGTTTACCGAGGTTGGCTATGTTGGCCGTGATGTGGAATCGATGATAAGGGACCTCGTTGAGATCTCTGTAAATATAGTAAAGACTGAGCACATGGAAAAGGTTCAGGAAAAGGCAAAGACCCTTGCCGAAGATAGGCTGATTGATTATCTGCTTCCGCAGCCGAGGTCTTTGAGAGGCGCTGAGGCAGAAGAGGAGAAGGAAAGGTATAGACAGACGAGGGAGAGATTAAGGCAGCAACTTCATGAGGGAAAGCTCGATTCAAGGTATGTTGATATTGAGGTGAAGGAGAAGACGATGCCCTTTGGCATAATATCGAACATAGGTCTTGAGGAACTCGAGATAAACCTTAAGGAGATGCTCGGCAATTTCCTTCCTGAAAGACCGAAGAGAAAGAAGGTCAGGGTTCCAGAGGCCCTCAGTATGCTCATTCAGGAAGAGGCAAATAAGCTGATTGATATGGATAAGGTCACAAAGGAGGCGATAGAAAGGGCCGAACAGACAGGCATTGTTTTTATCGATGAGATTGATAAGATAGCAAGCAGAGGCTCAGCCTATGGACCTGATGTATCGAGGGAGGGCGTGCAGAGAGACCTCCTTCCTATAGTCGAAGGTTGCACGGTTACAACAAAGTATGGGCCTGTGCGAACCGATCATATCCTGTTCATTGCTGCAGGTGCCTTCCATATGACAAAACCTTCTGATCTTATACCAGAACTCCAGGGAAGATTCCCCATAAGGGTTGAACTCGACCCTCTCGGCAAAGAGGAGTTTGTAAGGATCCTCAGAGAGCCTCACAATGCCCTTACAAAACAATATACCGCCCTTCTTTCTACCGAGGATGTCGATGTGGAGTTTACTGAGGATGCGATTGAGGAGATAGCCACTATTGCGGCAGAGGTGAATGAGAAGACAGAAAATATAGGAGCAAGGAGACTTCATACTGTACTTGAGAAACTCCTTGAGGACATCTCCTTCGAGGCTCCTGAGAGAAAGAACGGGAGGCTTGTTATTGACAGGGAATATGTCCGCACTAAATTATCAGAGATAGCGAGGGATGAGGACCTGAGCAGATATATACTCTAAGGGTGAAAGGGTTAAGAGGCGAAGAGGTTAAGAGTTTTAGGGGAATTTTCTTCATCATCCCTACACCGATTCTCCTATTGCATTTAATCTTCAGTATTCTCCTTTCCTGTGCCACGAAAGGATACAAAACTGAGGGCTCCAGTATGGCTGTTGCCTCATGGTATGGATATGATTTCCACGGCAGGCCAACCGCATCCGGCGAGAGATTCGACATGTATAGATTTACATGCGCACACAGGGAATTTCCCTTTGGCACCCTTCTAAGGGTCATTAACACATCTAATGGCAAGTATGTTAAGTGTATTGTCAATGACAGGGGTCCCTTTGTCTCAGGAAGGGATATTGACCTCTCCTATGCAGCAGCCAGAGAGATTGACCTGATAGGCCCTGGCACAGTCCCTGTGAGGATAGAATATATGGGGAGAGATACCAGTTACATAAGAGAGGTTCGATACCTTACCTCTGAAGGGCCCTTCACGATTCAGGTTGGCTCCTTCAGAGAGGTAGAAAATGCCTTAAGATTGAAAAGGGCCCTCGAACTTAGATACAGGGATGTTTATATTATCAGTGCTGTAATAGATGATGTAATTTATTACAGGGTAAGGATAGGCAAGTTTATTAAGAGGGATGAGGCCCATGGTATGGCGAGGGCAATGGCTCAGGAAGGCTATAGCCCTATCATTATGAAGTATGAGGATAGTAAAAGGGCAGGGTATAGCTCATGAATCAAAAGATCCTGATACGTTCTGTCAACTGGATTGGCGATGCTATAATGACATTGCCTTCGATAAGGCTTTTGAAAAAAAAATTCAATTCTCATATAAGCCTTCTCGTTAGACCTTCGGTAAAGGCAGTCTTTGAAGGAAATCCTGATATTGATGAATTCATACTTTATGAAGATTATTATAAAGGCCTTATAGGAAGATTAAGGCTTGCCTCTGAACTCAGAAAAGAGAAATTTACAATGGCCCTTCTCTTCCAGAATGCCTTTGACGCCGCGCTCATAGCCTTTCTTGCCAGAATACCCGAAAGGATAGGATATAGCAGGGATGGAAGGGGTTTTCTCCTGACAAGGCCTGTCCCTTTTGATAACGATGACAGAAGGATTCATCACATCGATTATTATCTGAATCTTATCCGTCATGTCATAGGCAATGAAGATCTCGATTACTCTAATCCTTATATATATTTAACACTTGAGGAGAGGATTACGGTCAGGAAAAGACTCGAAGGACTCAAGAGGCCAGTTCTCGGATTAAATCCAGGCGCTACTTATGGGGCTGCAAAGAGGTGGTTACCTGAGAGGTTTGCTGAAGTGGCAGGTTGGTTTATTAAGGATACAGGAGGGACCGTAATAATTACAGGCAGTGTTAGCGAAAGACCCATTGCAGATGAGATTATTAAGAATATCAACCCTGACCTCAGATCATCAGGTGCCGTGCATAATCTTGCAGGAAATACAACCCTGAGAGAGTTGATCCTCCTTATCTCAGAATGTGACCTTTATCTTTCTAATGACTCAGGACCAATGCATATCGCCTATGCCGTTGGAACGCCCCTCGTGGCACTCTTTGGCTCTACAGACCCGAATCTCACAGGGCCAAGAGGGGAGGGTGCTGTTGTCCTGAGAGTCGATGTTGAATGCAATCCCTGTTTCAAAAGGGACTGTGACAGGGATATGATGTGTATGCACGGCATATATTCCGATGATGTATACCTGGCACTGAAGGATTTTGTTCCCTCAAAAAGGGCTGTGTTCTTTGACAGGGATGGTACTCTCTGTGAGGATGTTGATTATTTGAGAAGGTGGGAAGATTTTAAAGTATTTGATGATATTAGTAGTCTTAACATATTAAAAAATAAAGATTTTGCTCTTATTGGTCTCACCAATCAGTCAGGGATTGCACGGGGATTAGTTGAGGATGAATTTGTTAAGAAGGTTAATAGATTTTTTGTTGATAGATACGGCTTCGATGACTTCTACTATTGTCCTCATCATCCAGATGAGCATTGTTCCTGCCGAAAACCTGAATTAGGAATGGTTCATAAGGCGAGGATAAGGCATAATATTGACCTCAAAAATTCCTATGTTGTTGGTGATAAGGATGACGATATGCGACTTGCAACTGCGGCCGGTGCAAAGGGAATACTTGTAAGGACAGGAAAAGGACAATCTTCTTCCTATGCCTTCAAGATCGTGAATAACCTGAGGGAGGCAGTGAATATTATAATTGAAGACAGCAACAGTAAATCAGGAGCAGCCCTGTGAATTTCTCATGCCCTTCCAATTCTGTGATACCTGCTGGCATATTTTTGAAGATCCTAATAATAAAACCGAGTTCCCTCGGTGATATAATCCATAGCCTTCCTCTTTTAAATAGATTAAGAAAGTCCTTTGACGACTCCTCTATTCATTGGGTAATTGATAAGTCCTTCAGGGAGATTCTGGAAGGACATCCCATGATAGACAGGTTATGGGTCATAAATAAGGATGAGTGGAAAAATATTAATAAATTTGGAGTTACATTAAGAAACTTAAAGAAACTTTTTAAGGATTTGAGGGCCGAAAGGTATGACCTTGTAATAGACCTTCAGGGGCTTTTAAGGAGTGGTATTATTGCGAAGGCAACAGGTTCAAGGTTCAGGATAGGTTTTAGTGAGGCCCGAGAAGGGGCCACTATGTTTTATACCCATACAGTAAAGGGTGGAAGGAATATCCATGCCGTTGATAGGTATCTGAAGGTTGCTGATTTCCTCGGACTTAAAAGGGATGATGTACGGTTCCCTTTTCCACCGTTGCCTGATCTACAAATGGATGGTATAACAGATCTTCTAAAGAAGGACTATGCCGTAATATCGCCAGGAGCAAGATGGCCGACAAAGATGTGGCCTCCTGAAAGGTTTGGAAAGGTGGCTTCGATGTTACCTTTAAAGACGGTTGTAGTTGGGAGCCCCTCTGAGATCCCTCTTGCAGAAGAGGTAGTGGGGTCTTCAAAGGGGAAGGCTCTGTCTATCGCAGGAAAGACAGGGCTTAAGGAACTTGCAACTGTTATAGGAGGAGCAAAATTCATGCTCTGTAATGATTCAGGGCCAATGCATATAGCAGCAGCAATGGGTGTTTCTGTTTTCGCAATCTTTGGTCCTACGGACCCTCTTAAGACAGGCCCCTATGGCGAAGGTCATACTATAATAAGGAATAATGTTTCCTGTTCGCCCTGCCGTAAGAGGAGATGTAATGATGGACGATGCATGATTGACTTGAAGGTAGAAACCGTTTATGAGATAATAAAGAAAAAAGGGGGTAAGTTATGAAGGCATTGTCCCTTGTGATGGTCTTTTTTCTAT
Organism: Thermodesulfovibrionales bacterium; assembly: GCA_046290845.1. Lineage (GTDB taxonomy): Bacteria > Nitrospirota > Thermodesulfovibrionia > Thermodesulfovibrionales > UBA9159 > JBBIPQ01. Next base: position 18,690 of record JBKBUA010000013.1, on the reverse strand, counting down.
CATCCTTTTCATTTTTATTCGCGGCTGATAAGGATTATGCAGGACTGATCAAATGGCTATCCCTGAAGGATGGGAAGGAGAGGGCAAGATTGGAAAAAAAGCCTATGATCATTGATTTTGCTGTGGCCGAGGGATGTCCGCGATGTGAGGCGATGCAGAGGAATGTTTATAGTAGGAAGGAGATAGCTGACAGGATAAATAAGGAATTCATCCCTGTGCGGATAGACCTTGCAAAAGAATTAAGTGCTGAGGAAAGAAAACTCGGCGAGGAGTATGATTTCAAGAACGACTGTCTCCTTCTCTTTCTTGACCCTGATGGACGGATATTGAAGGACCCTTCAGGGAAGAGGCTCTGTTTTATGGATGCCATTGACACAGAGGTTTTCTTAAGATACCTTGATTATATTAAGGGGTTATCAAGCAAGAAAATATAAGAATTATTTATCTATCAATTTAGCTATTTTATTTCCTTAGTCTTTAAATTTTTGTATAATACACAAAATTCGCCTTTCCATGATTTATGTAGGAGTCTTTGGCTCCTTAGAGGCCTTGAGGGAGGTGGCCTCATAAATCAAAAAAGATTAAGGGGGGTTTATGGAAGAAATCCAGCCTGGAAACATCATGATCTTGTTAAGTGGTGTTCTTGTTGGTATTGCCTTCGGCTTTGTCCTCCAGCGTGGTCGCTACTGTTCCAATTCAGCCTTTCGAGACATAATCTTCATCAATGATTACACCCTTTTCAGAGCCTATCTGCTCGCTCTTCTGATCGCTATTGTCGGAGCAAACTTTCTTGAGGACTTAGGCTTTATGGGTGATGGTCTGAGGAGACAGGCCTTTGCACCAATTGCGAATATTATAGGTGGCTATCTCTTTGGAATGGGGATAGTCCTTGCTGGTGGCTGTGGTAGTGGTGTCCTCTACAGGATTGGAGAAGGCTTAGTAGCTGCCCTTTTTGCATCTTTAGGGTTTGTTATTGGGATTGTAACCACTACAAAGGGTATTCTTAAGCCTGTCTACCAGCTTCTCAGGGGCTATAAGGTTGAGATAGGTGGTACCGTAAATCCTGCCCTCTGGGACCTTTTTGGGGGAACTAATCTGAAGTGGATAGTGATTGCTGCAGTGTCTGTTGTCATAGCGATAGTAGTTCTAAAGGGAAAACCCTTCGGAAAAGGCCCTGCTAAGGGTTATTCATGGTCATTAACAGGCTTATTGATGGGATTAGTTATGATCCTTGCATGGTGGGCCTCTGTTTATTTTGGAGGTCAGGCAAGAGGATTGTCTTTCACGGGACCTACGTCTGATTTTTTTCTTGCCATTACCTTTGGAAACAGCCAGGCACCATCTGACCCTATGTTCGACTTCTGGGGTATCTTTACTGCCACATGGAGTGCCTTATACATAATCGGGGTTCCTCTCGGCGCCTATTTGAGCGCAAAAGGACTCGGTGAGTTTAAACTTAAGGCGCCTGGTGCTAATGAGCTGATGACCGTTTTTGGTGGCGGTCTCCTTATGGGCTTTGGTGCTGCAACAGCTGGTGGTTGAACAGTTGGACATGCGCTGACAGGTGTGTCAGCACTGTCTGTTTCAAGCATTGTTGCTACCATATTCATCATCCTCGGCAACTGGACCATGGTTTATTTTAAGTTCATAAAGCCGATGAAGGATTAAACCTTTTTCGGGAATAAGTTCCTTAAATAGGGAATGTGGTTTACAGTGGTTGAGATAATGAAAAATCGAATATTGACTGTTATTGCTTAAGTAGTTAGTTTTTTGATTGATGCATGCACTGGCACGAAAGGTGCAAATAAAGGGCAAGATGCCTGATAGAAAGGAGGTGAAAATGATGGCAAAGAGAATACTTGCTATGATGGTTATCCTCGTATTTGCTCTCGGTCTTATCAGCCTTGCCTTTGCAGGAGAGGTCTCAGGCAAGATAACAAAGATAGAGGGCAACAAGCTTACCATTAAGGGTGCTGATGGGAAAGAGACAACAGTAGAGGTCAAATCAGCAAAGGGTCTTAAGGTAGGCGATGAGGTAACTGTAAAGGATGGAGAGGCAAAGGTAACAAAGAAGAAGAAGGCTATAGAGGGTTGCTAAAATATAATTATAAGGGGTTGTGAGAGCATTATTGTCACAACCCCTTTTTATATTCAGTATGTGATACCTGATATTTTTATCTTGAACCGCATCCTGTATCTTATTACTCATCACCTATCAGGATCGCTCATCAGTGCTATTAGGTGTGCCGTAAAGGATTTTTCGTCTGACCGTCATTCCTGAAGCAATCTTTGGTTACTTCTGCGGAATATGGATTTTATAGAAAAAATATTTTAAACTATTACACGCTTTTCAAAACCATATATTTCTTATTTGAAGGGAGATTAATGGAAGAGGTTAAGGTTGACAGGAAGATAAATATAAAAGGACTCGTATGTCCCTATACATTTGTGAAATCAAAGCTTGCCATTGAGGATATGGAAGTAGGCGAGGTTCTCGAGATACTCCTCGATTATGAAGAGGCCTCAAGGAGCATACCAAAGTCAATGGAGGATCATGGTCATAAGGTGCTGAAGGTTGAGAAGATTAATGATACTGATTGGATAATCCTTGTGAGAAAGGAGAGGGATTGATGGATTTTACAGAGGATCAACTTCAGAGATACAGCAGACATATAATCCTACCAGAGGTCGGGGGTAAGGGACAGAGAAAATTCTTACAGGCAAAGGTCTTTATAGTTGGCGCAGGCGGTCTTGGTTGTCCTGTTGGTTACTACCTCGCTGCAGCAGGGATAGGGACAATCGGGATTATTGACAACGATACTGTTGAATTGAGTAATCTCCAGCGACAGATTGCGCACAACACTGATAGAATAGGTCTTTCAAAGGCTGAATCTGCAAAGGCAACCTTCGAGGCCTTGAATCCAGATGTGAAAGTAATTGCGATCAAAGACAGGATAACAAAGGACAATATCCTTGATCTCATTAAGGATTATGATATAGTTGTAGATGGCAGTGATAACTTCCCGACACGTTATCTTGTTAATGATGCCTGCGTGATGCTAAAAAAACCCCTCGTAAGCGGAGCAATCCTGAGGTTTGAGGGACAGGTTACAACCATATTACCTGGCGAAGGACACTGCTATAGATGCCTCTTTGAAGAGATGCCGCCTCCAGGCCTTGTTCCTTCCTGTCAGGAGGCAGGCGTTATAGGCGCCATTACAGGGGTTGTTGGTTCATTGCAGGCCATTGAGGTCTTCAAGTTGATTCTCGGAAAAGGCGATGTATTAAAAAATACCCTTCTAATATATGATGCCCTTAAGACGACCTTCAGGCGAGTACGGATCCCCAAGAATCCTGACTGTCCTGTCTGTGGAGACAGACCGACAATCACAGAACTACAGGATTACGATGCAGGATACTGCAGGGTCTGAGACTAAGGAAAAACTGATAATACCTTCAACCATTTACAGGGAGATGATCTCCCATTGCAGGGCAGGCTATCCGAATGAGGCCTGTGGTATTCTCGCCGGGAAGGATGGTATGGTCAAAAATATTTACAGGATGAAAAATATTGAGAACTCTCCTGTAAGTTACATGATGGAGCCCTCGGAACAATTAAGGGTCATGAAGGAGATGAGATCAGAAGGGCTATCAATGCTCGCCATATTCCATTCCCATCCCTGTGCCACTGCCTATCCATCGGCAAAGGATGTAAATCTTGCCTTTTATGACGATGTTGTTTATATTATCGTCAGTCTTGCAGAGAATACCCCGATTGTAAAAGGTTATTCTATTAAGGAAGGTAGGGTCGAAGAGGTAGAGATAATTACTGAAGGTATTTAATTTTTCCTGCCCTTTAGGTTAAAATAACAACTCAAATATTTCTTGAATCTATTCTTTTTCATCTGGAGGTGACCATGGGACATGTGAGGGGATTGAAATGCAGGGAATGTGGCAGGGAATATCCTGTAGAGCCAATCTATGTCTGTGAGTTCTGTTTTGGTCCTCTTGAGGTTGTATACGATTACAAGAGTATCAAAAAAAGCCTCACGAGGAGAAATATAGAGAAAAGGGAAAAGAGCCTCTGGAGATATAAGGAGTTGCTTCCCATCGATGGCGAGCCACAGGTTGGTCTAAAGTCAGGTTTCACACCCTTGATTAAGGCAGAAAGACTCGCTAAGGAATTAGGTGTCAGAGACCTTTACATCAAGGATGATACTGTTGCGCACCCTACTTTATCCTTTAAGGACAGGGTTGTTGCTGTTGCCCTGACAAAGGCCCGTGAGTTTGGCTTTGATACAGTGGCCTGTGCTTCAACAGGAAATCTTGCCCACTCAGTTTCTGCCCATGGCGCAAGAGCAGGCTTCAGAAGGTTTGTCTTTATCCCTGCCACACTCGAACCGAGCAAGATAGTAGCTTCTCTCGTTTATGAGCCCTATGTGGTTGCAGTTGATGGCAATTACGATGAGGTCAACAGGCTCTGTAGCGAGATAGCAAACAGATACAGATGGGCCTTTGTGAACATAAATATAAGACCCTTTTACGCAGAAGGCTCAAAGACTCATGGTTTTGAGATAATCGAACAGCTCGGCTGGAGGGCACCTGATAATGTTGTGGTACCCTGTGCGAGCGGTTCTCTCTTAACAAAGATATGGAAGTCCTTCAAGGAGTTTAAGGAGATCGGGCTTATAAAGGAACTGGAGACAAAGGTCTTTGCTGCCCAGGCCTCGGGATGTTCACCAATCTCAACAGCCATCAAGCAGGGAACAGATGTCATAAGACCTGTCAAGCCCGATACAATAGCGAAATCCCTTGCCATTGGTAACCCTGCGGATGGTTATTATGCTGTTCAGGCTGTTAGAGAAACAGGCGGTTATGGTGAGGATGTTAGTGACGACGAGATAATCGAGGGGATCAAGTTACTTGCAAGGACAGAAGGTATCTTTGCCGAGACAGCAGGAGGTGTGACCCTTGCATGCACGAAGAAACTCATTGAATCAGGTAAGATAAAGAAGGACGAAACTACCGTAATCTGCATTACAGGTAACGGACTCAAGACACAGGAGGCACTTAACGGTCGCATGGTTTCACCCTATTATATTAAACCGAATATCTCATCCTTTGAAGAGATACTCGGAAAGATAGGAGGTAATTAATGGCAGTTAAAGTAAGAATCCCAACACCTTTGCAGAGATTAACACAGGGAAAAGAAGAAGTAGAGGCAGAACCAGGAACCATCATTGAGGTCATTTCTGACCTTGATAGGAGATTTCCAGGCCTTGGAGAGAGGATCTCTGAGGGAGGAAAGGTAAGGCGTTTTGTTAATATCTATGTTAACGAGGAAGACATTAGATTCCTTCAGGCCGAGAATACACCTGTCAAGGATGGAGACGAGGTATCTATTGTACCTGCCATAGCAGGTGGCAGTGAGGAGGCTTTATGAAGAAAAGAGTCAAATTGACCTTTCCTCAGCATCTTATTAAGGAGCCTGTTATCTTCACCATGGCAAAGAAATATGATGTCATGCCCAATATTAGAAGGGCGAGGGTGACAGAGACAGTGGGAGAGATGGTGCTCGAGTTGGAGGGGACAGAGGAGAATCTCGAAAAGGGGATACAGTCTCTCAGGGATCAGGGGGTTGAGGTCGAACTTGTTGAAGGTGATATCATAGAATGATGGGTAAAGGAGATATTGTCGTTTCCTCTGAGGGTATCATTGATTCAAAGATTAGATGGAGAGGCCTTATTGAGGAATATAGGGACCTTCTCCCTGTTTCGGAAGAAACCCCTGTTATTACACTTCTTGAGGGAAATACCCCCCTTATCAAGGCAGTTAATTTAACTAAAAAGGCAGGCCTGGAACTCGATTTATATCTCAAGTTCGATGGCCTTAATCCAACTGGTTCATTTAAAGACAGGGGAATGACGGTGGCTATTTCAAAGGCTGTTGAGGAGGGTTCAAAGGCTGTTATTTGTGCCTCTACAGGTAATACCTCAGCCTCTGCAGCAGCATATGCAGCAAGGGCAGGGATAAAGGCGATAGTTATCATTCCCGAGGGAAAGATCGCCCTCGGAAAACTCGCCCAGGCATTGATCCACGGTGCCTATGTCTTACAGATAGCGGGAAATTTCGACGAGGCCTTAGGTATTGTAAGGAATCTCGTTGAACATTATCCCATCACGCTGGTAAATTCTATTAACCCTTACCGGCTTGAGGGTCAGAAGACAGCGGCCTTTGAGGTTTGTGACAGACTCGGTAGAAGTCCTGATTTTCACGCCCTTCCTGTTGGGAATGCAGGTAACATAACAGCTTACTGGAGAGGATACAAAGAGTACCTGAATAAAGGTAGAATAAATTCCCTTCCGAAGATGCTCGGGTTTCAGGCAGCAGGGGCTGCCCCGCTTGTTCTCGGGCACCCTGTTGAAAGGCCTGAGACGATCGCAACAGCAATAAGGATAGGAAGGCCTGCGAGCTGGAAAGGTGCTATAGCTGCAAGGGATGAATCAGGTGGAAGGATTGAGGCTGTTACAGATGAGGAGATATTGAAGGCTTACAATCTCATTGCATCAACAGAAGGGGTATTCTGTGAACCTGCATCAGCAGCCTCTGTTGCTGGTGTGATAAAATTATACAAAGAAGGTTATTTTAATTCAAATAGTCTTGTTGTCTGTACCCTTACTGGTAATGGTCTTAAGGACCCTGACACAGTTTTTAGGGTTGCAAAAGAGCCTGTAAGGGTCAAGGCTGATATAAACGATATAGCAAGGTTAGTAGAGGAGATACTTTGAAATACGTAATCATCATTGGTGATGGCATGGCTGACAGGCCCTTGAAGGAGCTTGATGGCAAGACGCCTCTGCAGGTTGCCTTTACACCAAATATGGATAAGATGGCGAGGGAAGGTATCTGCGGCTCGGTGAGAACAATACCACCAGGGCTTCATCCAGGCTCTGACATAGCAAATATGACTATACTCGGTTATGACCCACGTATCTATTACACAGGTCGAGCTCCTTTAGAAGCGGCAAGTATGAAGATAGAACTTGGTGATAAAGATATTGCCTACAGATGTAACCTCGTTACTCTGAAATATAACAGGGAAAGAACAAAGGCTATCATGGAGGATTACAGCGGAGGACATATCAGTTCTGAGGAGGCAGCCCAGCTCATAAAAGATCTCGATAGGGAACTGGGTAACGAGGATATAAGTTTCTATCCTGGCGTAAGCTACAGGCATCTCATGGTCTGGAGAAATGGTTTTTCAGATATCGAATGTGTCCCGCCTCATGACATAATTGGTAAGGATGTGGCAGATTACCTTCCCACAGGGTCTGGGGAGGATGTGATAAGAAGGCTTATGAGGGAGTCTGTAGGGATACTCGATTCACATCCTGTGAATAAGGAAAGGGTTGCTAAGGGGAAGAGGCCTGCGAATAGTATCTGGCTCTGGGGCCAGGGTAAAAAACCTGATATTCCTAAGTTTAAGGACAAGTACTCGTTAGATGGTGCCCTTGTCTCTGCCGTTGACCTCACTAAGGGTCTCGGTATTTATGCTGGGTTTGAGGCACTTAATGTGCCGGGAGTTACAGGCTATCTCGATACAAATTACGCTGGAAAGGCTCAGTATTCACTCGAGGCTTTGAAAAGGGTTGATCTCGTGTATGTCCATATAGAGGCACCTGATGAGGCTGGACATTCAGGCAATTACAGGGATAAGATAAAGGCCATTGAGGATATTGATGCCTTAGTGGTTGGTACAATCCTAAGAGGTATAAAATCCTTTGAAGATTACAGGATATTGCTCATGCCTGACCATGCAACACCGATTGAGGTGAGAACCCATACAGATGAACCTGTGCCCTTTGTAATTTATGACAGTAAGAGAAAGGAAAACAATGAAGGAGCAACCTTTGATGAGACCCTCCTTTTAAGGAAGGATATTGTTTTTTTTGAAGAGGGTTACAGATTGATGGATTTCTTTATTAAGGGACATTCTTAATCTCTATGATCCTCTCATCCGTTACGATCATATTAACCCTGACATCATGGCTCTCCGCTGGTAACGAATCTACTATCTGTTCCTCATAGGCAATCGCTATAAGGGGAATCTTTTTTTTAAGCCCCGAGAGGAGTTTGTCATAATAACCAGCACCGTAGCCCAGCCTGTTACCATTAGTGTCAAAGGCAACGCCAGGCATTATCACCAGATCAACATCATTGATGTCCCTTTCTCTTTCAGGAGGGACGTCAGGTTCTGGAATACCCATGAAGCCTGGTTTGATCTCTCCTGTATTATGAATCTCGAAGAGTCTCAACCTCTTGTTTATATTATCCACCTTTGGCAGTATTATCCTTTTTCCCCTTCTCAAGGCCTCCTCTATCTGTGGTAATGTGGATACCTCTGAACGGAAGGAGACAAAATAAAAAGCAGTCTTTGCCTTTTCAAAGTAGGGGAGGGAGAAGACCTTATCCATTATAAGACGATCTTTCTCCTTTTTTTTCTCGGGATCGATTGAATCTCTCTTGATTAAGATCTCATTCCTTATGATCTTCTTGTCACGCAATCCTTTTCTCGATCTCACCCTTTATCAATCTAACACTTTCTACACAATTCTTGATGTTTGCAGGAGATGTCCCTGAAAGGTCTGCCTCCATTATCTCATGGTCAAAATTTATATGGCCTATCAACTCCATATCTCCAATATGCTTCTTAATGAATTCGATGTCCTTTTCTCCCCTTACCTTATTCGCAACAACAAAGACCCTCTTTACACCCAGTGTCTTTGCCATCTCTTTAACGGTATTAGCTGTCTGAACACTTCTCTGACCCGGCTCAACAACTACAACAAAGGCATCTACTGCCTCTGCTGTTCCCCTCGTGAGGTGTTCTATCCCTGCCTCCATATCAACTATAACGACCTCATCCCTGCCCACGATCAGATGCTTTAAGAGTCTTCTTAAAAACACGTTTTCAGGGCAGTAACAACCCGAGGCTGCTTCCTTTGATTTTCCTGTTATGAGGAGGATTATGTTCCCGAATCTAAAGCCAAATTCATCAGGTATATCATCAACCCTTGGATTCAGCTTGAATATACCGCCGCTCTTTCCAGGCCTGGCACCTGTCCTCTCCTCAATTAGATCAGACATCTCAGCAATAGGTCTTATCTTTGAGGCATCAGAAGGAGAAATACCAAGGGCTGCAGCGAGGTTTGCATCTGGGTCAGCATCAACTGCTATTACCCTTTTGCCCTCACCGGCATAGAGGTGAGATAAGACAGCAGAGAGGGTTGTTTTTCCCACTCCACCTTTACCTGTAACAGCTATCTTCATACATATAATGATAACATATATAGAGAAAAGTACTACAAATTAACCCGAAAGGAACAGGGTATCTCGGTTAGGGTGATTAGTACTCTCGATTGTGATAATAGAAGAGGGGAGACAAAGCTCCCCTCATACAGACTTAATCAACCTATCCGATGACACTTTCCGCAATCAGATGCAGGAGATGCAATGCTTCCATTATGACAGGTTCCACAGTACTTGCCCTTATTTATCTCATCCATTGTCATCTTTCCTTTCGTCTTCTTCATAGGAAAATATTTTGTATGGCAGTCATTACACTTAAATATTTTCGTATGGAAATTATGACTGAATTTAACAGGTCCAATTCCTCCAGTTGTATAAGTAAGGTCTGATTTCGGCGCAGGAACAACTGAGTGACACTTACTGCAATCAATGGAAGAAAACGCCTTTTTGCCATCGTGGCAGAAACCGCAGAACTGTCCCTCGTAGATTTCTTTCATTGTAATTTTTGTCTTTCCCTTACTCATCGGGAACATGCCTGAATGGCATTCGGCACATCTAAACGATTTATGCTTGTCATGACTATAATTAACTGCGGTATCGCCCTTCCCAATGGTAATAGATTCTTTTGGGCCGGAGATAGAGCTTCTTACACTACCCATTTTCTTGTAGGCGTTATATCCCTTTACACCTATATGACAGCGGGCGCATTGAATGTTTGAGGCAAATGCCATTTTACCGTTATGGCATGCTCCACAGTATTTGCCTTTATAGAGAGATTCCATATTAAAGTCCATTTTCCCTTGGGCATTCAAGGCCTCTGGCTCAAAAAGGCCGCTGTGACACATATCGCAGCTCAGACCTTTTTCTTCTACATGGAGTTTATGGCTGAATAGTACTGATTTGACGGGCTTTGTATACACTATATCTCCGCCGCCAGACACGCTCGCGTCGCGTTTTTCAGAATCTCCATAAACTGCAGAAAGACTTGTGACGAATACCGTTATCAGAATTGCCAGCAATATCTTTTTCATAAGAGATCTCCTTATCCTTTCATGTAGAATACGTTGGGTTTAGCGCCGATCTCAGGCCTCAAAACCCATACAGGCTTTTCGATCTGATGAACAAGCTTGTAGACCTCGCTTTGTGGGTCTGAAAGATCGCCAAAGATACGAACTCCAGCAGGACAGGCCTCAGCGCATGCGGTTAGTTTCTCACCTTTTGAAAGGCGAGTATCATAACAGAAATTGCACTTGTCCATGGCTCGTCTTTCTTCATTGAAATATCTAGCATTATAAGGACATGCAACAGCGCAGGTCTTACATCCTATACATTTCTTATATTCCATCATGACGATACCATTATTTTTGTCTTTATATGTAGCCTTTGTAGGGCATGCTCTAACGCACGGAGGATTATTACAGTGATTACAGAGAATCGGGATGAATTCTCGCCTCTGTCCTAAGGCGTCTGGCGTGTCTTTTTCTAATTTGTTGTACGATAGCCATAATCAGGGATATCATTTGTCACTATGCACGCCTCCTTGCACTTCTCACAGTCTATACACCTGTCCTGCTTGATTACCATGCTGTAATGTGGTTTGTAAGGATACTTTTCTACATGTTCCTCCGGTGAAGCAAAGACCCTGCTAATTGTTGAGGCAACTGAGAGTAAACTCCCTCCAGCGAATATGCCTGTAATTATCAAACCTATCTTCAGAAATTCACGCCTTTCAATAGGACTGATATTTCCCGCATCTTCCTCTTTAAGCCTGCTGAGATCTATTTTGTTGCCATTTTGCATCTTTCATTTCCCTCCTCAATGAATTTCGCTTTTATGTCCCTTAAAGACACGTTCACCTATCATAAACGATAGGGTAGTAATCCCTATCCCGGCAATTACGACCATAATCTCGTAAAAACTCGGGTTATACTGAAGAAGACTTTTATATTCATTCACACCGAGTTCATGGTATACAGGTACTACCTCACCTATGACCACAAGATCATACCTCATTATAAAAATCCCTATCGTCATTAATACAGAAGCTGCAAACATCATAGGAATGTTTTTGCCCTTTGAGTAAAGGAAGAGAACAAAGGGAAGAATCATTCCCATTATAACCTCAAAGAACCAGAAGTTAAAGGCGTAAGGCCCTGTAAGCATGGCTTTTAGAGCTTCCACCTTGCCTGCTCCACCAACAGAGCCTGTGATTATCTTCCATACATTAAAAAAAATAAGAACAGCTACCATAAGCGCAGCCAACTTACCTACAACTTCCATTGCCCGCTCCATTGGTTTGTCCATCTTTTCGTTGTTTATCTTATAGCCGAGGTATGTAAAGATGATTATAGCCGCGCATCCTGAAGCCAGTGCTGAAACTATGAAATAGATTGGTAAGTATGGTCCGTACCAGAATTCACGGGCGTGAAGCATTCCAAATATGGCTCCAAGATTGCTATGAGCGGCAAGGCCCGAAAGAAGCCCGGCCAGTCCTGCATACATAGCAATAGAATGCATGTTGAGCAGAAGAAACATGTATTCGATAATCATGAAAAACATATAGGCTCCATAGAGGGTTCCCATCCACCAGATGTTAGAAGTTAGCCCTGGAGATATGACATTGTAAATGGCCATCCTGAACGGGTTCTCTATCTCAAAAAAAATGACCGTAAAACCAGCGGTAATCGTTATTATTGACATAAACACTGCACGTTTTGCTATAGGCATAAAATCCTTAACGCCGAACACATGACCTATAGATGAAACAATACACAAACCTGTGGAGGTAACGACAAAAAAGATATATGTCGATATCAATATACCCCAAGGTATTTCGCGGGTTACATTATAGGCGTGTCTGTAGCCGATATTCAGGGCTTGAAGTGTAGTAAATGAAGCTACGAAGACTATCATAGCTGTAAAGCCCAAAAGCACATAATAAGACCTACCACCTGAGAGAAACTCCATAAGATTGGAATACCAAGTAGAGGTAACCTCTGAATCTAAAGACCTCCTCACATCCTTAATAATATCTGAAACCTTTGTCGTTTTGAGTTCATCTGGCATGTAGCTTTTCCCTCCTTTTTTACGAGCCTCGGCAGAGGAGAAATGAGTGGTAAATAGTAATCATGACCTCCTCTGCCTGTCGCTATATTAGATTTTTATTTTCTTGCAGCATGTGAGGCTTCTAAGGCTTCATGCCTGATTCGTACTGAATCAATGGCTGTTCCTAAAATCCATCCTATTATACCCGTGCCAAGTATCGAGGCTATTGCTGCTACTAATACACCTGTTATCATAGAAACTGCTACTATTAGCCTTGCTAAAACAGTTGCCTGCACAGGTGAACCAAAAATGCTGCCAGCTATTTTAAGCCCAATAACACCTCCTATCATCGAACCAGGCAGTAATCCAATAAGTGCAAAAAGTACAAGACCAATACCTGTTCCTACATACAAACCTTTTTTTGCCATTTCCCTTGCTTCCATTGTTTCCTCCTTTAAGTCTTTACTGTACGGGTCAATGACCCCTTATTCCTTTGCCGAGAGAATTTTTAGCTCTTTTTTGACCTCCTTATAGGGTGAACTGTCAGATATTGAAATCACGCCGTATTTGGTTTGAAATGCTATCAACTCTTCCAATGTGTCAATATCCACCACCCACATTTTTTCTTTTGTCTTTTTGTCACATACTATCATTCCTCCTTCTTCCCTATGATTTATTCCTCCTTCTATCCAATCTTTATACCAAACTTTCTTCTTTGCTTCTTCCAAAGTCTTAACTGTTCTATAATCCAGCGGTGTTAACTCTTCTTCAACTGCTTCATCGCAGGGTTTCCTGCTTTCCCTCAAGGAAACAGTTGTTCTACTGACAATGAATTTCATATTCTCTCCTCATCCATTACAATTTTTGTTGAGCAGCAAGATCAGTCACTCTATCCTTACTGTGCTGAATAGCGTCTATAAGACTTCCCATCAGCCATCCTATAAGGGAACCACCAACTACAAATACCAGGCCAGCAATCATTATACCCGCAACCATTGCTACACCCACTATTATTCTCGGCAGCAACTCAGATCCCAAAGGTGTACCAAATAAGTTCCCAGCGATGTTAAGACCTATTACTCCTCCGATGAATGAGCCGGGTAGCAATCCAAATATTGCAAACAACACTAACCCTGCGCCACCACCTAAATATAACCCCTTTTTTGCTCCTTCCCTGACTTTCATTTTTTGTACCTCCTTTCTTTTAAGGAAGAAAAGCATAGATCATGCCAATATTAACTCATTGATTTTAAAGGGATTTTTCGGTATGTCTGTTTGCAAACCTGCGAAAAGGGTTATCAGTTTTTGCAGAATTGCAAAAATTTAGTAGATGAATCTTTTTGGATCTTTATAGGAGTGGCATTTTGTGCATAATATCTTTGCTGACGAAGGGCTAACTATCCATGAATGGGCTTTGTGGCAATCTATACAGGAAAGCCCTTTTTTCATATGGAATCCATGCTGACCAACAGTCGCCTCGTTCCCATGACAACCGAGGCAGTCCCGAGATTGAGGCTTTATCCTTCCATGGGGTTTATGACATTGGTGGCAGAGAAGATCAGACATTACTCCTTTCTGAGGGATGCCCTTATGACACACGATGCACCTGTCCCTCGGTATCATTGTTGGAGTCTTTTCAGCAAAGGAGTGACATTTCAGACAGGAGAATGCCTCCATACCAACGCCATGCACACCTTTATCCTCATGACATTTTTTGCAGGCATCTTCATTTGGTCTAAAATTATGAACCGTTCCTTTGTGGCATATCTTACAGCCAATTTGCTGTATAAAAACGTGCCGTGCGTGACCGTATGACTTATTCAATGTCCGCGAACCCTGAGCTATCTCATCCATATGGCACTTCTTGCATAATTCCCATGGCTTTTTACGGCCATGGGTTTGTGAAAATTTTTGATTAGTGCCTCGCACTACATAAGCCACAAGAAGCTGGTTCTGCTCGAGAATGCTAAGGTGATGGCATTTCTGACAAACAACATCCCTGTGTTTGCCCCTTTCCCACTCGATGAAGGCCTCTTTCATTATATGACAGGACATGCAGAATTCTGGATCCTCCTGCGTATGTCTGTAATATTTGTACCCAACTATAACGCCGAGGACAGATATTAAAGCGATCAGGGCAAGAATGAAGCCCTTTATATGATCGAGGATACGTTCGAAGAGATCAGACAATCTTCCCATTCACCTATTCACCCATTCACCCATTCACCCATGTATTGATACCTTTCCCTTCAGGATTTCCCTTAGATGAATAAGGAACATAAGAGAGATCCCTATAGTCAATGCTGAATCAGCTACATTAAAGGCTGGCCAGTGAAACCTGCCAGCATAGAGGTCTATAAAGTCAGTAACATCGCCGTAGATGATTCTATCAATGAGATTGCCTATAGCACCGCCAAGGATCAGAGAATAGGAAATCCTGTCTTTTTTGTCCCTGACGAGAAGATAAAAGACAGCAATGATTGCGGCAATAGATATTATGATAAAAGTGATATTACCAAATCCCCTGAAAAGACCAAAGGCGGCTCCCACATTTCTTATATGGACGATCTGGAGAAAAGGTAGGACCTCTATTGCCTCATGGGGCATTATCATTGTCCTTACGAGATGTTTTGTGACCTGATCCGCTAAGATGATGAAAAGGGATAGCAATAGATAAATCATCACCCTTTAATGACCTTGTAACACCTATGACATAATTCAGGGGCATCCTTAAAGGAGCCTACAGAATCGCTCCAGTTCCAGCAACGTTCACACTTACCGCCAGGGGCATGTTCGATAGTTATGTAGAGACCAGGGACCTCTTCACTCTTGAATGCCTTATCTTCAGGCTCCTCATCAGAGACTTCAACTGCCGATACAATGAAAAGGGTGGGCAGAAAGTCTTCATATCGTCTGAGTAGGTCGTAATCCTCTCCCTTCAGGAAGACCTTTACCTTTGCCTCTAAGGAATTGCCGATAAACTTTTCCTGCCTCTTTATCTCCAATGCCTTGTTTACCTCATCCCTTATCGCAATGAGCCTTGCCCATCTATTCTCAAGGTCAGTGGCAATATATCTATTATCAGGTAAGGGAAAATCTGAGAGGAAAACACTTTCCTCTTTCTTTCCGGGCATGAAACCCCATATCTCCTCAGCAGTGAATGAAAGGATTGGCGCCATAAGTCGGGTCATAACAGATAATATCTGGTGTAAAACCCATTGAGCAGCCCTTCTCTCAACAGAATCCCTTTTAAATGTATATAACCTATCCTTGAGTATGTCGAGATAAAAGGAACTCATATCAACGACGCAGAAATTATGTATGCTATGGTATACAAGATGAAACTCGAACCTCTCGTAGGCCTCTATTACCTTATTTATGAGACCCTGTAGCCTCGACATTGCCCATAGGTCTATTTCCAAGAGATGCTCAGAGTAATCCTTGTTATCAAAGTCATTAAGGTTTCCGAGGAGGAATCGAGCGGTGTTCCTGATCTTTCTATAGGCCTCCACGAGACGGTCGATTATCTCCTTTGATATTCTCACATCCTCCCTGTAATCCTCGGCAGATACCCACAATCTAAGAATCTCTGCACCATTTTTATTTATTATGTCCATAGGTGCAATGACATTCCCGAGGGATTTTGACATCTTTTTACCCTGTCCATCAACGACAAAGCCATGGGTCAAAACAGTTCTAAATGGTGCTTTCCCTTTTATACCCACAGAGGTTATCAATGAACTCTGAAACCAACCCCTGTGCTGGTCACTACCCTCAAGATACATATCAGAGGGCCAGGATAGCCTATCATCCCTTGAAAGCACAGCAGCATGGCTAACCCCTGAGTCAAACCAGACATCGAGGATATCCGTCTCCTTTTTAAAGGAATCACTACCGCAGGCCTTGCACCTATATCCTTCCTGGAGGTATTTCATAGTATCATCAGTAAACCAGATGTCTGAGCCATTTTCCTTGAAGGCTTCTATTATCTTGTTAAAGACCATCTCATCATCGACAAAGGTTCCGCATTTAGAACAACTGATTAGAGCAATAGGAACACCCCAGGCCCTCTGTCTCGATATACACCAGTCAGGCCTGTTAAGAACCATACCATATATCCTCTCCTTGCCCCAGGAGGGTATCCAGTTGACCTTCTCTATCTCATCAAGGCATCTCTCTCTTAGATTATTCTTCTTTAGGGATATGAACCATTGCTCAGTGGCTCTGAATATTACAGGTTTCTTACATCTCCAGCAGTGAGGATAGGAATGGGTTATCTTTTCCTCTTTAATTAGGGCATTATTCCTTTTGAGTATTTCTATGATCAATTGGTTCGCCTTGAATACAAAGATACCCTTTAGTTCTGACCCTGCCTGTTCAGTAAATCTCCCATGGTCATCAACAGGTGCATATATATCGAGGCCATATTTTATACCTGCCTCATAATCATCCTCACCATGTCCTGGTGCTATATGAACTATCCCTGTTCCTTCCTGGGCAGTAACGAATTCTCCGAGTATGACAACAGAATCTCTCTTTATAAAAGGGTGCTT
>JBKBUA010000013.1:0-1688 GCA_046290845.1 Thermodesulfovibrionales bacterium | reverse complement strand
TATGAACTATCCCTGTTCCTTCCTGGGCAGTAACGAATTCTCCGAGTATGACAACAGAATCTCTCTTTATAAAAGGGTGCTCAGCCTTTATACCTTCGAGATCCTTGCCTTTATATTCTGCTATTATCTTTTCATCGGGAAAGAGCCTTTCCTTCAGGTTCTTAGCAATTATCAAGACATCATTATTATGGGAGACCGCAACATACTCGAATTCAGGATTAACCGCAATAGCAAGATTTGCAGGCAACGTCCAGGGCGTTGTTGTCCAGATGAGGAGGTAGACATCCTTACCCTTCAGTCCTGGGAGGGAATCATCCTTTAATTTGAACCTCACATATACTGAAGGTGATTCCTTATCAGCATACTCAACCTCCGCCTCAGCGAGGGCAGTAACACAGGAGGGACACCAGTGAACAGGCTTTTTCCCTTTATATACATATCCTGCCCTGACAAAATTAAGGAATTCCTCTGCTATAGCTGATTCATAATCCTCTGTCATTGTAAGGTATGGTCGTTTCCAGTCTCCAAAAACCCCGAGCCTTATGAATTCATCGCGCTGGATATTTACATACTTCATGGCATATTGCCGGCATAATTGCCTCTTTTCAGGTATGCTGGTCTTATCCTTTTTATCTCCAAGATTCTTGTCTATCTGTAACTCAATCGGCAGTCCGTGGCAATCCCAGCCCGGAACATAGGGTGAATAAAGGCCATTCATTGCCCTGAACTTTATTATTATATCCTTCAGTATCTTGTTAAGGGCATGTCCTATATGGATATTGCCATTTGCATAAGGTGGACCATCGTGGAGGATATAATGTTTTTTTCCCTTATTCTTTTCCTGAATCTTTCTGTATATCTCCCTTTCCTGCCAGAACTGGAGTATCTGAGGCTCCCTCTGGGAGAGGTTGGCCTTCATCGGAAAGGCTGTCTCCGGTAAGCATAAAGTATTTTTATAATCAATGGGCATTGATAAAATTACCACTTAAAGGGTCTTGAAGTCAAGGTTTGGGCTGAGTATCCTTATGGTGTCAGGCTTGCATTCATGCACTGTGGAATTGCCATATATCGATAAAACCATATCATTGTGTGCAAGCCTGACTCCATTTCCTTGATTATGTTGGATGTTTTGGTGATATAATAGCTTTAAAAATGGCAGATATTAATTCTTTCCGAGAAAAGCTACAGTCCTTGATCACAAAGTTCGAGAAGGACAAGACCCATTATTTGTCAAAGGGCTATCTTGAGGCACAGGTAAGGATCGATTTTATAAACCCCTTCTTCAAGTCCCTCGGCTGGGATATTGAAAACAAGGCACAGAAGCCTCCCCATGAAAGAGATGTCATTGTTGAGCTTTCGCCAGAAACAACAGGAAGGCCTGATTATAATTTCAGGATAGGGGGAGTTACAAAGTTCTTCGTAGAGGCAAAAGCGCCCTCAGTTCTGCTTGATGATATAAACCATATCCTTCAGGCAAAGAGTTATGCCTGGTCAACAAAGGAGGTCTTTTTTGTAATCCTGACCGATTTCGAAGAATTCAGGCTTTATGATGCCTCTTTAAAACCAAATCCAAGATTCCCCAACGAAGGGCTTATCTTTGACTTCAAGTACAGTGATTACCTTGATAACATTGAAAAGCTCTGGGAGCTTTCCAGAGAGAGGGTTGAACAGGGTTCCCTGGAAATGCT
>JBKBUA010000138.1:0-4636 GCA_046290845.1 Thermodesulfovibrionales bacterium | reverse complement strand
TGGTGCCTTTCCACCAGGCAGTATGAGGATATCATAGTCATCGGGGTTGACCTCCCCGAGGGTTTTGTTCGCCTCAACCTCATAACCGTGCTTTCCCTTAATCTTCCCCTTCTTGATTGAAGCAATATCAATATCTATACCCTCTTCCTTTAACCTGTAATAGGGAACAAGCAACTCTGAGTCCTCAAAATTATCTGCACTTATTATTAATGCCTTCATTTTCTCCTCCCTAAAGGTTGATTTTCTTGCAACCCCTGAAATGGCAATTTTTACTAATGGATCCTGTTGCTCTTAACACAAATTTACTCAAACATTACAAAAATTAACCTGTTATTGGAGGCTGGCATGGTGAAAAAACTTTTATCTGCGATACCTATAGCAACATTTGATAGCCTTGAATGATTCTGACTCAACGGCACCACCGACGTGGTCGTGATTAAGCTATCGCATTTAATATCAAATCGCATTATACCCCGCTTATGGCGGGGTTGAGGCATGCCAGCCTCCGAATTTATGCAACATTAAGGTTTATGATCTATTATAAAAATGGTCAGGGAAGGCAGGCACAGTGAAAACTTGGGACAGATTTAAATACCTAAAGCCCATAAGCCTATAGCCCTTAATATCAGATCGCATTATAAAAGGTTTTCAATCGTGCCTACCTTCGATACTTGCGAACATAATCTCAGTGTTTATGAGGCTCGGATTTAGGTGTCTCTTTTTTGGGTTCACCCTCTTCCTTCTTGGGCTCCATTGGCATCATAGGCATCATCCCACCTCTCATCATGCCCCTCATCTCTGACATCATCTTCTCTATTTTCTCCATCATCTTTTCCATCTCTTGCATAGCCTCTTGCCTTTCAGCATCGCTCATACCCTTCATCATCTTTCTCTGCATCTTCATCATATCCATCATCATATGCATCATTTCCTGCATCTGCATCCCGTGACCCATCATCATTTGCTGGCACCTCATCATCATGGGCATCATCTGCATCATCGGCATCTGCTGTCCTTCGGTCATCATGCCGCCCATCTGAGCATTAGCTGATGTGGCTAAGATAAGTAACGCGCCTAAAATAATTATAAGCCTTTTCATTTTTTCACCTCCTTTCCGCTATTTTTCTTGCCTATGCGATTTTTTCTCCATGTCCTGCACAGACCCCGCGCCATGCCTGCAACCGCTTAACATATTATAGACTGACTTAGTTTTTATATCTTTACCCTCCTCAGCCTTAAGGCATTTCCAACTACTGATACAGAGCTGAAGCTCATGGCAGCTGCTGCAAATACAGGACTCAGAAGTATCCCAGAGAATGGATAAAGGACACCCGCTGCAATCGGGACTCCGAGGGTATTGTAAATAAAGGCCCAGAAGAGGTTCTGCTTTATATTTCGCATAGTTGCCCTGCTGAGCCTCCTTGCCCTGACAATCCCCCTCAGGTCACCTTTTACAAGTGTTACGCCTGCACTCTCCATAGCTACATCTGTGCCTGTTCCCATTGCTATGCCTACATGAGCCTGAGCCAGTGCTGGTGCGTCATTAATTCCATCCCCTGCCATTGCAACAATCCGTCCTTGATCTTGCAGTCTTTTAACAACCTCAGACTTCTGGTCAGGCAGGACCTCTGCAATCACATCATCAATATTGAGTTTTCTTGCCACTGCCTCTGCTGTTATGCGGTTGTCTCCTGTAAGCATCACGATACGGATGCCTTCTTTATGGAGTGCATCAATCGCCTCTGGTGTAGTGGTGCAAGCCCCAGGAGCATCTTAATGGCAGCGCCTGTCTTACTTCTTGCCTTTAGTTCAAGAACCTGGCCCAGAAGCACGAGGGTCACGATAACTGCTGCAGCCTCGAAATATACGCCGACCTCACCATCCTTTCTAAAGGATGCAGGGAATAGGCCTGGAAAAAGCGATGCAACAACACTGTAAATGTAGGCTACACCAACACCGAGTCCTATCAGTGAGAACATGTTAAGGTTACGGCTTATAATGGATTGCCAAAATCGCACAAAGAAGGGCCATCCAGCCCACAGGACAACAGGTGTTGCGAGGAGGAGTTCTATCCATTTCAGGAGTTCATGAGGAAGGAGTGTTTTTAGTGAAAACAAAGGGATATAATCGCTCATGGCAATAAAGATTAATGGGATTGTAAGAATCACCCCAGCCCTGAACCGTCTTGTCATATCAATAAGCTCAGGATTTTCCTCTTTTGCCACTATGGTCCTTGGTTCAAGTGCCATTCCACAGATAGGACAACTTCCTGGAGAATCTCTGATAATCTCAGGATGCATAGGGCATGTCCATTCAGTCTTGCCAGCAGGAGGACCTACAGGCTCAAGGGCCATTCCACATTTCGGGCAGGAGCCTGGCCCTTCCTGCCTTATCTCAGGATGCATGGGGCAGGTGTAAACTACACCTTTTTTTGAAGGCTTGGCGGCCTTTTCCACGAGGAAGACATCTGGGTTACTGTCAAATTTATCCTTGCAATTCCTTGAGCAGAAGTAATAGGTTATACCTTTATATGTTGATGTGGCAACAGCTTCACTGTCCTCTATAGTCATCTTACAGACAGGATCTGTGACCTTCATCTCTTTCTCCCCACACAAAATATAGCGATATCTTTAATCCGTCTAATTTTTACTATCTCTATATTGTTGGCCTCTAATTCCTCCTTAAACTCTTCGAAATCAAACTCTCCCCCTTTAGGATGGGCTGTAAGTACCCTGACCAAAGGGTTTCTTAAAAAAGGTCTAAGCGGCTCTTCAAAAAAGAATTCCCCGCCCCTCTTTAAGACCCTTGCAACCTCCTTCAGAGCTCTTCTCCAATCCTCCATGTGGTGTAAGACACCAAATGAGAAGACAGCATCAAAGGATTCATCCCTCTCGTCCATGCTCATTGCGTCCTCCACCTTAAATTCTATTATATCTTTTAGCTCTGTAGAAAGGTTGTTTTTTGCTCGTTCAATCTGGTCAGAGTCAATATCTATTGCTATGACCTTTTGGGCGCCGAACTGTTCGGCTATCACCTGAGCACCCATACCCACGCCACACCCAATTTCGAGGCATGTTGGATATCTCTCAGAGCCTGCCATGTTTTTTAATAAAGGGCCTTCAAAATGTTTCTGAATATAGGCTCTAACGGGATTGTTAGTTATGAGTCTTTCTACAAGATTAAGTTTCATTGATGCTTAGGCGGCTCAGCCTTTGGTTTCTCCCTTTTTGACTCTTTTTCCTCGGTTTCTTTTAATGATGTTGTGCCTGTTCCCGTGACACATTCATAAGCCTTTTTCATCTGTTCCATCATCTCCATCTGGGATGCCTCGATTGCTGTCTTTGGGTCTTTGATATGCAATTCATGGAGGTCTATGGCCTTTTTGAGCCACTCCTCACGCATTTAAGCCTTGCCTGAGAATCATCCATTCCCATCATCATACCCATAGGCACCGACATTAACATTGATGTTTTCTCCTTGTATCCTTTGTACTCATCAAACATCTTACCATCTTCCCTTCCAAAATCAATTTTTTGGAATAACTCTGTAAATCCTGTCATCGCCAGGTCTTGGGTCACCTCTGCCGTCTCTGTTATTTGTGAGGATATAAAGGTTTCCATCAGGGCCGACAACCACATCCCTTAATCTACCAAGTCTTCCCCTATCATATTTATCCGCAAACCATCTCTCTACTCTTGTTACTTCATATCTTCCATTTATAATCTTTAGCTTTATCCTTATTAGAGCCTCGCTTCTCAGTGTTGCCACAAATAAGTCACCTTTATAAAAGGTAATACCCGATGGTGGGGTTGTCTTTTCCCACACTAATAATGGTGCTATAAATGGTATCTTCTCTTTTTTACCTATTACCTCAGGCCATCCGTAATTACCGCCCTTCTTTATCACATTTATTTCATCATTGGCAAAGCGAAGGAACTCTCCTGAAGGACCGTGTTCAGAAGAAAATAAATCCTTTGTCTCGGGATGCCAGGCAATGCCCTGCGGATTTCTGTGGCCATAAGAATATACTGGAGAACCTTTAAAGGGGTTATCAGATGGAATATCACCATCTGGAGTGAGTCTTAAAATCTTACCTCCCAGTGACCTAATATCCTGCGCCAGTTCGGCATTGAAAGCCTCTCCTGTAGTTATGTAGAGCATCCCATCAGGGCCGAAGGCTATCCTTCCACCGTTATGGAATTTCCCGCCCGGTATTTTATCTATTATTACCTTTTCAATTATCCCTCGATTGCCATTATCTTTGAGCCTGACAACCCTGTTATAATACTTCCTATCTTTTTTATATGTATGCATGGCATAGATATACGGTTTTGTCGGAAATTCAGGATGCACCGCAAGACCCATAAGTCCACCTTCTCCTATATGCTCTACATCTATATATGCATAAGGGGTTTCTTGAAGCTTGCCGTTAATAATAAGTCTTATCCTTCCCGGTCTTTCACTAACTAAAGCCCTCCCATCACTTAGAAATATCAGTGACCAGGGGATCTCTAAGTTTTCTACCCATGCCTCTAACCTTACATTATCACCATCGGGAAGAAATAATTCTTGCATTTCCTGTGGTTCGCTCTGTACAGGCTTTAATATAAACAGAATAAGAAACAATATAACAATA
>JBKBUA010000137.1:2268-4769 GCA_046290845.1 Thermodesulfovibrionales bacterium | reverse complement strand
GCCTTTACCCTTCCATACCTTGAGGAAGATTTAGAGGAGATACTGTTTCTGTTAAGCAAACCCTTTTTCATCCAGATGAGAGAAAAAACTACATTTACAGACAGACTTACAGGAGAGGGCCGATGCCCTGTATGCCGTTCAACTCCTTCCCTTTCCTCTATTCAGGAAAATGAGGAAAGGATTTATTACTGTTCCTACTGCGGATTTAAAGGGCAATGGAATAGGATAGGCTGCCCAGCCTGCCTGAATAGAAAGGGAGAGGAAATAGAGATTATAACAGCAGAACAGGAAAAGGGCCTCAGGCTCGAACTCTGCCTTTTATGCAAAACCTACATCAAGACCTTCCAGAGAACCCTCTTCAGTGAATATTCTCCTGAGTTAATCGATATTATGAGTATCCCTCTCGACATAATTGCACAGTCAAAGGGATTCATAAGGACATCGCCAAATCCGATAGGGATGAGAAGGATAGTGTAACTGCGGGTGCAAGCTATGCTTACACCCGCAAAATATTTTAATGCTCTATCTCTATACCTGCTGTCTCTTCCCTTACACCAACCGCAACCTTATACAGGATCGTTAGTATAAGGAATCCCATTGCCCATACGCCTAAGGTTATAAAGGTCTCTGGTAATGTTGGCCAGTACTCTGTGACCCTCTCGAACATATTCGGTACAAAACCGCCAACTATTAAACCAAAACCCTTGTCTATCCAGAGGGAGATAAAGACAGAGGCTGCAGCAACAGCCAGGGTCCTCTCATTTCTCCTCGTAGCAGGATTCACTAAAAGTATAAGGGAAAGGATAGCAAGGATTGCAGAGGTCCACATTAATGGCACGAGCCTTCCGTGTCCCTCAAGACCTACAAATAGATACTCAAAGGAACTCATATGACCTGGAATCTTGCTATAAAAGGCTGTAAATATTTCGAGCAAGAAGAAGAAGACATTTGCAAACATCGCATAGGCAACTATCTTGCCTATAGCCTGTATTTGTTCCTTTCCAGGGTCAAATTTTGTAAGATTTCTTACGAGCATCGATACCAATATAAGTAGCGAAGGCCCAGAGGCAAAGGCAGAGGCCAAGAATCGGGCTGCCATAATTGCGGTAAGCCAGAAGTGCCTTCCAGGTAATCCCGCGTAAATGAAGGCCGTGACGGTGTGAATACTTATTGCCCAGGGGATAGAGATATAAACGAGGGGTTTCACCCATGCTGGTGGTGCCACCTGATAACGGTCTGCCTCGAGGGTTGTCCAGCCTATTATTATATTCAAGAGGAGATAGCCACTCAGGACAACGGTATCCCAGAAGAGGATGGAATTTGGTGTTGGGTGGAGCACAACATTCAATATCCTCATGGGCTGTCCCATATCAACAAAGATAAACAATATGCACATCGTAACAGCAGCAACAGCTAAGAACTCACCGAGTATAACGACCTTACCAAATTTCTTGAAATCATGAAGATAGTAAGGGATAACGAGCATCACAGCAGAGGCAGCCACTCCAACGAGGAAGGTAAACTGGGAGATATAAAACCCCCAGGATACATCCCTGCTAAGCCCTGTTAATCCCAAACCATAACTAAACTGTTTGAGATAAAAGAGAAAACCAACGCCTATAAAGGCAAGCAAAACAACGATCCATGTCCAGTATCGTTTGCTTCCCATTAGTGCCTTATCCAGCATTCTCATCACCTCCTATAATGTAAAAGACCACGGGTCGTGTGCCAAGCTCCTGTTTTCGCCTGATTGAATAATTAGTGCTTAATACCTTTCTAACCTCAGAGTTCGGATCTGTCAGATCACCAAATATCATTGCACCATTTGACTTCTCAACACAGGCAGGCATGAGGCCCTTATCAATTCTCTCTGTGCAGAAGGTACATTTCTCTACAACTCCGATCATTCTCGTTGGATATTCAGGGTTTGGTTCCTTTATAAAGGGTCTCGGGTTCCTGTAATTAAAACTCCTCGCTCCATAAGGGCAGGCAGCCATGCAGAACCTGCATCCTATGCATCTATGCATATCCTGCATAGTAATTCCATCAGGCCTCTTAAAGGTCGCCTTTGTGGGGCATACCCTCACACAGGGAGGGTTTTCACAGTGGTTACAAAGGAGCAAGAAGAGTTTATGTTTCAGGGATTCTGGCAAATAGGGATTTTCTTGTCCGGGGAAGGCATGCTCATAACTGTCAGTCCATATCCATTTGATCTCATCCTTTGGGTTACCGAAGTCAGGGACATTATGAACACTGTGGCAGGCCTCTATAACCCTTTTGTAATCCTCCTCGGTCTTAAACTTCCTCATGTCTATAACCATGGCCCATCTCTTTGCCTTCAATGCCTCGGGCATCTGTGAAACCTGAAGTGCCTCGGTATTACTCCTGAAAAAAGGATTCGTTGCTGCAAGGCCGACCCCTGCAATTGAAAGACCGGTAATCTTCAAAAATTCTCTTCTATTTACACTCATGACTCACTCTCCTTTGGCTGTATGTGACAG
>JBKBUA010000137.1:0-2169 GCA_046290845.1 Thermodesulfovibrionales bacterium | reverse complement strand
TCCCAGCAGTAGGGATTGACATCAGCAAACTTATGACATTCATCGCAGAACTTCTTCTTATTTGAATGACATTTCATACAGGTGTTCTGGAGACTCATCTGGTATAACCTACCCTCAGAATTTGTATATAACCTATTTCTTTCTCTGACAACAGAATCCCTCCATTCATTTAGGAGTTTCATATGTTCAGCCCTCATAAAGGCCTTTGTCTCGACACACTTTTTTTCAGTCAGTTTCTTTATCTCAGGGGTATCGAGTTTGGGCTCGGGCTTTGCTACAGCCTTTCCCATATTCGAATAAAACGGAAAGGTCACGATCGCAAGGAATATAATTATCCCCAAGATTATTTTCCCGCTATCATACATTTTCGCTTTCCCCCTTTCCAGGAAGTGGCTCAAGGCGCAAATCTTGAGTCCTCTCCTTCTCGCCCTTCATGACGAGGGCATTAGCGAGTAATTCCGTAACACCCGCCACCTGAACACCTGGAACCCAATAATCCATAAGGGTCGGTAAGGCTGCCCTGTCAATGGCACATATATTTGCAAGGACATTAACACCATAGTTGTCGTGCACGAATTTAACCGCATTAGCCCTCGGGAAACCACCCCTCATTCTCAACTCCATATTCTCTCCGGCATTCAGACCCGATCCGCTGCCGCAACAGAATGTCCTCTCCCTTATCGTATTCTCTGGCATCTCATAGAAGTGATTGCAGACATTCCTTATAATATATCTCGGTTCCTCGAATATCCCCATTCCTCGCGATGTATTGCAGGAGTCATGGAAGGTGACCTTGAGATGGTCATTACGGCTCGGGTCGAGATTAAGTTTTCCATGCCTTATGAGGTCAGCAGTAAACTCTGATATATGAACAACCTTAGCAGATTTTGCATTTTCAAACTTAGTACCTGTAATTGGTGAAACTGGCTCCTCGAGAAAATCAGGAGGACCCCAGAAGGTGTTCAGATACTGGTTCCAGACCCTCCACATATGACCGCACTCGCCGCCTAATATCCATTTCACCTTCAGCCTTTTAGCCTCAGCATAGATCTTTGCCGTCAATCTCTTCGCCATCTCCATTGAGGTGAAGAAACCAAAGTTACCGCCCTCTGAGGCAAAGGTACTCCATGTATAATCGAGGCCGAGTTCGTGAAAGAGCATCAGATAGCCCATACAGGTATACACTCCTGGGACCCCGAAGAGGTCTCCAGAAGGAGTTATGAAAAGAATCTCTGCACCCTTCCTATTGAAGGAAGGTTCTACCTTAATACCTGTTATAGTCTCTATGTCATCGACCATGAATTCAATGTTGCTCTTGATGGTGTGAGGTTCCAGACCGAGGTGATTACCCTTCAGGTAGCAATTCGCCACAGGCCCTGATATCCAGTCTGTCTGAAGTCCCAGGAGGTTCAGAAGTTCCCTTCCAATTATGGTTATCTCAGCCTGGTCAATACCATAAGGACAGAAGAGGGAACATCTTCTACATTCTGTACACTGGAAATAGTAATACCATATCTCTTTAAGGACATCGAGGGTCAGTTCCCTCGCACCTGCGGTTTTTCCAAAGATCTTTCCTGAAGGGGTAAAGTACTTCCTGTAAAGGGACCTGAGCAACTCAGCCCTGAGTACAGGCATATTCTTTGGGTCGCCACCACCTACAAAGAAGTGGCACTTATCAGCACAGGCACCACATCTCACGCATATATCCATGAAGACATGGAATGTCCTGAACCTCTCCAGCCTCTCCTTTATCCCGTTCAGGAATATCTCCTTCCAGTTCTCAGGGAGTTTCCAGTCCTCGTCTGCTGGAGACCAGTCTCGGGCATTTGGGAAATCCACAGCTTGAAGATTCTTTGGCCTTGCTCCATAACACCACATGCCAGGCTTGAATTCGGCCTTTGTCTCCATCCATCCCTTTTCAGGGGGCTTATAACTTATCTTTGCAAGTTCCTCTGGTTTTGGTGGTTTAGCCTTAGTTGCCATCTCTTCACTCCTTTTCTACTGGTATTCCAGCCATTTTCATTTTTTCTCTGAATTCCTCTTCATACTCCTCATAGGTATGAACCTTTACAGGATAATTCCAGGGGTTTTCATGCCATACCATCCTGTTATTATTGGCGAGGTTTCTCGTTGGACTGAGAAATATTCCCCCGAGATGAACGAGCTTGC
>JBKBUA010000136.1:2295-4878 GCA_046290845.1 Thermodesulfovibrionales bacterium | reverse complement strand
AAGGTGATCCATGCTGAGGGCGAATTCCAGGCTGCCCAGAAGCTTGCAGAGGCAGCACAAATTATAGCCTCTCAACCAATGGCACTACAACTCAGATTCCTCCAGACCCTTGTTGAGGTTGCAGCAGAGAAGAATTCTACCACTATATTCCCTGTTCCAATAGACCTTATTAAGCCCTTTTTAGAGAAACTCGAGAAGAAAGGATAAAAAGAGATTTTTAAAAACAGGATCTGGCTAAGACTCTTATTGTTACTACTCATAGTAGCAGGAATTACCATTATCTTTTATGAGACAGGCCTAATTCATTTCTTCCTCGATAAGGAGAAGATGCTGAGGCTTCTCGATTCCCTCGGACCTCTCTCCTTTATAGGATTTATCCTCCTCCAATCAGCCCAGGTCGTGGCAGCACCAATACCCGGCGAGGTGACGGGCCTTCTCGGTGGCTTTCTCTATGGCCCCCTGCTTGGTGTCTTGCTGTCAACCATAGGACTCACAATAGGTTCATACATAGCCTTTGCCTTAGCCAGGGCATTTGGAAGACCTTTTGTAGAGAGGTTTGTGGATAAAAATACGATGAAAAGATTTGACTATCTTCTTCATCACAAAGGTGCATTTCTTGTTTTTCTCCTCTTTCTCATCCCTGGCTTCCCAAAGGATTATCTCTGTTACATCTTAGGCCTTGGTCATCTGACCACTACAGAATTCCTCGTTATAGGAGGCACTGGAAGACTTTTCGGAACGATACTTTTGACACTCGGCGGTGATTACATAAGACATCATCAATATGGAAAGTTCTCAATCCTCGTTGGAATAGCCATCATCGTGGTCTTCATCACCATGGCTTACAGGGATAAACTTGACAGATTCTTCAGAAAGTGGCATATTTTAAGCTATAAAAAGAAAAAGGCCCGGAGACGGTTAACTCAACGATCTCAGAATACAGAAGGAAAAAGGGGGTGGAAGTAAGACATCGAGCTTAAGACAACATCTTTAGCTTAATTTACGAAGTTTCTGCCTGTAAACTAATTAATTAAATCTTTATACTGAGGAGGATTTATGGAAAATTTATCTCCTGACATGAGGCGGTTTAAAAGAAAACCTTACATGAAACCAATTCAATTCTCCTTTAGCCCTGAGGCATCGAAATTCAACAAAGATTACTATGGAAAAACCATCGATATATGTGATGCTGGTATCGGCATCGAAACAGATTATCCTATTGCACCTGGTCATACCTTATGGCTCAATGATGGCACCGTGAAAACAGGCATAGTAAAATGGGCTGCACGCGTTAATAATAGATATAGAGCGGGAATCGAACTAAATGAAATGTATTATAAGGAGATTATCGGAGATCGCATTGAAAGATATAGATCTCTACTTGATGAAGAAACCGACAGATTCATAAGCCGCCTTGAGGAGATAGAGAAAAGATGCCAATCCACGACAAGAGATGAAAAAATCCTTAACGATGTGAAAAGGATTATGGATGACATGATGTCCTTCTGTGAGGAATTCGAGAAGAAGGCAGGATACAGCAAGGAAGAGTTAAAGAAAATCATTTCCCGATTCCACAGAGACACAAACCCGATTCTGTTTAGGAGTTATTGCATCAAACGAGCAAGGATATGGCCCCAGGGTTATCAAGGAGATTATAAAACCCTCGAAACAATTTACAGGAATACCCCCTGTTCAGATGGTCTTGGATACTACCTTGATCTCTGGGCCCTCGATTTGCCCCTCGGACATGCTGTAAGGAACAGGATAAAGAGGCTCGAGAATATGTTACGAGAAGAGGTTAAAAAGAGGTTTGCCCCGAAGGTCTTGAATATCGCCTGTGGCTCCTGTAGGGAATTGATAGGGCTCGCTAACGAGATACAGGAAAATGAAGCAAGGATAATATGCACAGACACTGATAATGATGCCCTCAACCATGCAGAGACAAGGCTGAAGAGCATAGGTATTGATAATTATGTAGAGTTCAGGAAATACAATGCCCTGAGGATGTTTGACGACGAACTGAATTCAGCAGAATTCGGAAAACAGGACATCATCTATAGTGTTGGTCTATTTGATTATCTCCCTGATGAGTTCCTCATTAAGCTCCTGTCTGCCCTTTACAATCTCCTCGATGTAACAGGTACACTCATTGCTGCATTTAAGGACGCTGATCGTTACAGATCGCAGGAATATCACTGGATTCTAAATTGGGATGGCTTTCTCCAGAGAAATGAGAGAGATTTCAGGAATATCCTTTATCTTGCGGGGATACCTGATAGTGCTATAAGAGAAGAGAGAGAAGAAACAGGGCTGATAATATTTTACAGAATATCTAAATAAAGGATTGGAAGACACTTTAAAAGGAAACGAGCTTTCCCTCTCAGGGAAGGTAGCGATTGTAACAGGAGGGACAAGGGGTATAGGAAGGGCAATCCTCCTTTCCCTCTGTAGAGAAGGTGTCACTTGCGCCTTTACGTATGCTGCGAGGCGTGAACTTGCCGAAGCCCTTGTTAAGGATATGGAATCTATGGGCAGTAAGGCAATCGCTGCGCAAGTTGATGTCCGCGACTACGAAGGGGTAAA
>JBKBUA010000136.1:0-2198 GCA_046290845.1 Thermodesulfovibrionales bacterium | reverse complement strand
GCCCTTGTTAAGGATATGGAATCTATGGGCAGTAAGGCAATCGCTGCGCAAGTTGATGTCCGCGACTACGAAGGGGTGAAGCAATTTATTGACTCTGTTAAGGATACCTTTGGAGGTCTGGATATACTGATAAACAATGCAGGAATAACGAGAGATAAGTCCTTATTCATGATGAGCATCGAGGATTGGAGGGATGTAATAGATACTGACCTCACTGGAGTCTTTAATGTAACACGTTGCTGTATCACGACCTTTCTCAAGCAAAAAAGCGGCATCGTAGTGAATATCTCCTCTTCGAGCGGAATCCATCCATTACCAGGTCAGACCAATTATGCCTCTGCAAAGGCAGGCGTTATCGGTTTCACAAAGGCCCTTGCAAAGGAGGTTGCTCCTTATAACATAAGAGTAAATGCAGTTGCACCCGGTTTCGTAGAGACAGACATGACCCGAAACCTCAGTGAAAAATACAGGGAAAGACTTATTAAGACTATCCCGGCAGGAAGATTTGGAACGTCCGAGGAGGTGGCGAGGGTTGTGCTCTTCCTCTGTAGTGACGAATCGGCTTTTATCACAGGTCAGGCGATCGAGATTGACGGTGGATTGGGTCTCTTGGGATGAGGGTGGTTATAACAGGCATAGGGATCTTATCTCCCATAGGAATAGGAAGGGATAGCTTCTGGCAGTCCCTGATAAACGGCAGAAATGGATTCAAAAAGATAACACTCTTTGATACGTCTTCCTTTAAAGTCAATATCGGGGGCGAGATAGAATTTGACCCAGCTGAATTCCTGGGCAAGAAAGGACTAAGAGACCTTGATAGGAGCACAAGGCTTGTATGCTCAGCTGCAAGGTTGGCGATCGATGATAGTGGACTGGTTATAGATGAAGAGACGACATATACTACAGGTGTCTCCATTGGTACAACCTTTGGAAGCCTCCACAGCATATCTCAATTTGACAGGGTGGGTCTTATTGAGGGGCCCAGATTCGTGAATCCATCGCACTTTCCGAATACGGTCATAAATTCTCCAGCAAGCCAGATCTCTATAAGATTCAATATCAAGGGATTCAATACAACCATCTCCACAGGCTTCTGTTCGAGCCTCGATGCTGTCTCCTATGGAACTGATTTTATAAGGATGAAGAGGGCAAAGGCGGTTCTAACAGGGGGCGTTGAGGAACTCTGTGAGGAGACCTTCATGGGGTTTCATATACTGGGCTGTTTGTCTGGGCTGGATGGTTCTGAGCCTCTATGTTGTCCCTTTGACAGGAGGAGAAACGGCGTTATCCTTTCAGAGGGCGCTGGGGTTATCGTGATTGAGGAAGAAGAAAATGCCCTCAGAAGAGGGGCAAATATCCTATCTGTCGTAAAAGGTTACGGTAATGCCTTTGACCCTGATGCGGAGATTGGTTTTACCCATAACGGAAAGGGTCTTGCTAAGGCAATAAGGATTGCCCTTAGTGACGCATCACTTTCACCTGAAGACATCGATTGCGTAATATCCTGTGCCAATTCAACAAGGGGCCTCGATAGGCTGGAGACACAAGCATTAAAGGAGGCTCTTAGTGGTAGGGCTTATGAGATACCCGTTACATCAATCAAATCAATGGTTGGAGAGACTTACTCAGCCTCGGGTATTTTATCTTTATCAGCAGCCGTAGAAATCCTTCAGAAAAATATGATACCGGCGACACTGAATTTTGAAGAAAAAGACCCTGAATGTGACCTCAACTATATCCATACCTCGCCGATTGAGGCGCAGATAAGAAATATACTAATAACAGCAGCAGACCCTTACGGTCAGAATTCGGCTATTATTATCGGAAAGGATTAAGGAGGAGTAATTTGATAGACTTTGAGGGCATAAAAAGACTTATTCCACAGCGATTTCCCTTTATCATGATAGATAGGGTCATTGAGATAGAGCCTGGAAGTCATGCCGTTGCCATAAAGAACATAACTGGGAATGACATACTATTTCTCGGCCATTTTCCTGAAAGGGCCGTGTATCCAGGGGCTGCTATAATTGAGGCAATGGCCCAGACAGCCATTGTTTTATTTGCACATGGAAAGGAAGAGACTGACAGAAAACTTTATTATTTCGGCTCTGTAAAGGCTCGATTTCTTAATCCTGTGACTCCTGGAGATCAGTTACGGATAAAAGTCGTTAATGTGAAAAGCCTTCCAAATGGAGCCT
>JBKBUA010000135.1:2549-4931 GCA_046290845.1 Thermodesulfovibrionales bacterium | reverse complement strand
GCGGCATCACAACCCCTGTATTACCACCTGATAATATTGATGTTCCTATGGACTTTGTAAATATATGCCGATTTGGAAGTATGCTCGGCTCAGGAGGGGTTATTGTATTTGATGAAACAACCTGTCTTGTCAGGGTCTGCCACAGGGCATTGAAATTTTTTGAGCACGAATCCTGTGGTAAGTGTACGCCGTGCCGTGAAGGAACGGGCTGGTTAAGTACAGTCCTCGGCAGGATAGAAAAGGGTATGGGAAGACAGGGAGATATAGATCTACTCATGGATGTCTCAGGGAATATGTCAGGAAAGACCTTTTGTCCCCTCGGAGATGGTGCTGCCATGGTTGTTCAGGGTTTTCTGAGACACTTCAGGGATGAATTTGAAGAGCATATCAGAGATAAAGGGTGTAAATTTTCATGATCAAGATTACTATTAATGGTAAAGAGATAAGCCTCGAAAAACCTGTTACTGTCCTTGAGGCAGCAAAGGCAGCAGGTATAAAGATACCAACGCTCTGCCATTACCCTGGTCTCGAGAATTACGGTGGTTGTAGACTCTGTCTCGTTGAGGTAGAGAAGATGCCGAAACTTCAGACCTCCTGTACCCTTATGGTAACGGAAGGCATGGTTGTGAGGACAGAGTCTGAAGAGATCGCTAAGGCAAGAAGGGCTATGCTTGAATTTCTTCTTATAAACCACCCACTTGAATGTCCCTATTGTGATAAAGCAGGGGAGTGTGACCTTCAGGACCTAACCGTTCAATATGGCCCACCTGTTGGAAGATTTGCTGAAGGGAAGAGAAAACATCCTGAGAGCTTTGAGGACCCCCTCATAGTGAGGAATATGGAAAGGTGCATACTCTGTACCCGCTGTATCAGGATGTGCGATGGCGTTCAGGGAGCCTATGCAATAACGGTTACAGGAAGGGGTAACAGGTCCTTTGTGGAGCCCTTCTCAGGCGGTAGGTATAATTGTGAATATTGCGGTAACTGCCTTACTGTCTGTCCTGTTGGGGCAATCATGTCGAGACTCCACAGGCATGTATACAGGGCCTGGCAGGTAGAGGAGAAGATAAAGGTTGTCTGCCCCTACTGTGGGGTAGGTTGCAGCATGATGCTTCAGGTGAGGTCTGATATTATCCTGAGAACTATGCCCGAGCCTGATGTTGGCATTAACAAGGGCATTCTATGTGCTAAGGGACGCTTCGGATATGGGTATGTACATAGCCAGGAAAGGCTCAGAAGACCCTTAATAAGAAGGGGAGATAGGCTTGAGGAGGTCTCATGGGATGAGGCAATTAAATATGTCTCTGAGAAGTTCCTCGATATAAAGGTAAGATATGGCGGTGAGGCAATCGGGGGAATAGCATCTCCTCGATGTACAAATGAGGACAATTACCTCTTTCAGAAACTCATCAGGGCAGGCCTCGGCTCTAATAATATAGACTCCTCCGTCAGGAATAGCATCGCCGTTATCCAGAGATATATGGAGGATGTGATGGGTCAGGGTGTAACGGCAAACATAATGTCAGGAATAGTGAACTCCGAGGCAATTATCATCCTTGGTGGTGACCCTACCCATATAAATCCCGTCTTTGGCATTAAGATAAGAGAGGCCTTTAAAAAAGGTGTAAAGGTAATAACCATTGGATATACACCAGGACTTCAGAGGTTCAGTAGTTACAAGATCAATCCATACCCATTTACAGAGGGAACACTTATTGGTCTTTTTGTATCAGAACTCCTTAAGACAAGAAGTCTCACTGGAGAGAATCCTGCCTTTGAGGGCAGGTTAAAGTCCTACACCTACCCTGAAAGACCTGATCTCGAAAGTATCTGTGGCCTTAAGTTTGATGCTATCGAAGGTATCCTTAAGGAACTATCCTCTCTCCAATCAATATCTATTGTGATAGGCCCTGACATTGTTCAGAGGACAGATATGAGGAGTATCATCTTTCTCATCACAGGCCTCTGTTACATATTGAATGCAAGGGTCTTTCTGCTTTCTGATAGGCCCAATGAACAGGGTGTAATTGATATGGGTTGCTTGCCCGATATGCTTCCTGGAGAAAGACCTGTTGAGATAGAGAGTTTCAGACATAAGTTCGAGGTCCTTTGGGCTGCTCCTGTTCCGGAAAAGCCAGGTATGACCCTCCTTGAGATGGTCGATGCCGCTAATGCGGGTAGACTTAAGGCCCTGTACATAATGGGAGAGAACCCTATCTTTAATCTCCCTGACAGTAATTATGTAAGAGAGGCATTGAAGAAACTCGAATTTCTTGTAGTCCAGGATATATTCATGAACGAAATAGCAGAGGTTGCCCATGTCGTTCTGCCTTCTCTTACCTGGGCGGAAAAGGAAGGTACCTTTACTAACCTCGAAAGGAG
>JBKBUA010000135.1:0-2451 GCA_046290845.1 Thermodesulfovibrionales bacterium | reverse complement strand
TAGCAGAGGTTGCCCATGTCGTTCTGCCTTCTCTTACCTGGGCGGAAAAGGAAGGTACCTTTACTAACCTCGAAAGGAGGATTCAGAGAAGCAGGAGGGCGATAACAGGGCAGGGGATGGAGGACTGGAGGATTATATCAGAGATAGGGCAGAGGATTGGATTAAAGATGGAATATAACTCATCGTCTGATATCATGAATGAGATATCGAGGGTGTCTCCACTTTATGCAGGCCTTACCTATGATGATATCGAGACTGAATTTAATCTCTGGCCCTATAAGGGTGAACCTTTGAGGCACAGATTAGGCTCAGGGGACTGGCCCTTAACACCGTTATGGCAGGGAAGGCCACAAAAAATGGACACCCTTTATCTCATGGTAGAGAGGCACATGTTTTTATCAGGTACGCTTTCGAGGCATTCTAAGGCATTAAATTCCATATATGAAAGGCCTGTGGCGAGGATAAGCCCCACAGTTGCACAGAGGTTTGGTATTATGGATGGTGATATTATAAGGGTTAGTACAGATAGGGGAGGTTTAACCCTTCCCGTAAGTTTAGACAAAAATCTTTCAGAATTCGTTATCCTTCTTTCGAATAGCTTTGAAGACTCCTGTGCCCTTTCAATGGTGCCTTTCAAGATGGATCCGGAGACAAAGGTATTTCCCTTAAATGGGGTTGAAGTGACTATTGAGAAGGTGGGGGGATAATTATGAGGTTCTTTGAGATAATATTTGGCCCTGGTTCTTTCGATCTTTTCTTAAATCTCTTTTTTATAATTCTTAAGATCGCCATTGTTGTTGGTGTTGTTATGTTTCATGTTGCCTATGCAACTTACTTTGAGAGAAAGGTGATTGGTCATATGCAGGTAAGGCTCGGACCGATGAGGGTGGGCCCTCACGGAATACTACAGCCCATAGCAGACTTCATGAAGCTCTTTTTTAAGGAGGATATAATACCTGCTGAGGCTGACAAACCTTTATTTTACATAGCTCCTGTAATATCAGTTCTTGCTGCCCTGTCCTCTCTTGCTGTTATACCCTTTTTTGAAGGCTTTGTCATAGCGGATATAAATATTGGCCTGCTCTTTATCCTTGCCATGTCCTCAATCGGTTCATATGGTATTGTCCTGGCAGGATGGGCTTCTAATTCAAAATACTCATTCCTGGGAGGTCTGAGATCCGCTGCCCAGGTTGTGAGTTACGAGATAGCGATGGGCCTGAGCCTTGTTGGTGTGATGATGCTGTCAGGCACACTCAATCTCACAGGGATTGTTAAGGCGCAGGAGGCCTATCCCCTCGGCATGTTTCTCATCCCTCAGATATTGGGTTTCTTTGTCTTCTTAATAGCCATGATAGCTGAGACAAACAGGTCGCCCTTTGACCTGCCGGAGGCAGAGAGCGAATTAGTGGCAGGTTATTTTGTTGAGTATAGCGGGATGAGGTTTGCCCTTTTCTATGCGGCTGAGTATATAGGAATGGTCGTTATGTCTTCAGTCGCAGCAATATGCTTCTTAGGGGGGTGGAATGGGCCTTTTAAGATCCCCTATATACCCTTTGCATGGCTTTTGATAAAGGTCTATTTCCTGATATTCCTCTATTACTGGATTAGGGCAACACTGCCGAGATACAGGTATGATCATCTAATGGACCTGGGCTGGAAGGTATTAATACCCCTTTCACTGGTAAATATTGTTATAACAGGTATTATTAAGATGCTTTAATGTGAGGTGTCTTTTATGAGATTCAAGGAAATTATTAAAACAGTTTTTCTTACAGAGATTATTAAAGGCATGGCCCTGACACTGAGATCAATGTTTACCCATGCCGTGACGAGGCAATATCCTGAGGAGAAGAGGCCTGCCATGCCAGGTTTCAGAGGGCTCCATGCCCTTATGAGGGACCCGAGGACAGGTGAGGCGAGGTGTGTTGGCTGTGGTCTTTGTGCTGCCATATGTCCATCCCAGTGTATCCATGTATATACAACTGACAGCGTTGATCATAAAAAGATAGTTGAAAGGTATGAGATAGATGTGCTTCGTTGTACCTTCTGTGCCTTCTGTGTAGAGGCCTGTCCCTTTCAGGCCATTGCCCTGACAGAACACTTTGAGTATGCAGATTATTCGAGGGATGCCTTTTATATGACAAAGGAAAAGCTCCTCGAAAATTATGATAAATATATGGGATGGGAAAAGGATAAGGAATATTTCAAGAGATTCTGGCACCCTGTGGCAAGGGACTTCACAGGTTATGAGGAACAGGCTGTATTCAGAGGTAAAGTTCAGGGAAAGGAGAGGTCATGATAGAAAAACTGCTCTTTGGCTATATTACAATTGCGATAATAGTCCTCTCGGTTTTTGTGATTACGAGAAAGAACCCTGTTCATAGTGTTGTCTTGATGCTTGTCCTTTTTTTCCATATAGCCTTACTGTATCTAACCCTTAATGCTGAGTTT
>JBKBUA010000134.1:3292-4936 GCA_046290845.1 Thermodesulfovibrionales bacterium | reverse complement strand
GCTTACTTATAGATGTCCTTAGAGACTCTGCCTTAGAGACAGCGCCATTCTCAGGGGTTTCGGGTAAAAGCATAATGAACTCCTCCCCACCATACCTGGCCAGGACATCACTCTTCCTCGTATGGCTCTTCATAAGCCTTGCCACCTCCCTCAAGACAGAATCTCCAGTCCTGTGTCCATATCTGTCATTGATCTCCTTAAAGTGGTCTATGTCAATCATCAGGCAACTGAGGGGGAAATTATACCTCTGGGCCCTGCTGAATTCCTCTTCAAGGCGGTGATAGAAATATCTTATGTTATAAAGACCTGTTAGATAATCAGTAATTGCAAGCCTTTCGAGTCGGGTTTTCTCATCCTCCATCCTCTCGAAAATAAAAGCATTATACAGGGCATTGGCAGAGGCATTGGCTATGGCATGACAGAGCTTTATCTCCCTTTCACTGAAGGAATATCCTGCCCTCGATGTCCTTATGAAGAGCGTGCCTATTACCTCTTCCCTGAAAACAATTGGTATAACCATAATAGACCGGATACCTATAGAGAATATGATATCTCTCACCCTTTCCATTATAGGGTCAGATGTTACATCACTTATAACGACAGGGCTTTTTGTTATCAGGGCCTTCTTGATCTCAGGGTATTTTTTTAGATCAAGCTTGATATTCCTGAGCTTCGGGTCTTCAAAGGTCGAGACAACATAACCATACCTGTCTTCAGAGTCTATGCGGATAATAGAACATCTCGTGACGGGTATTATCTCTGAGATCTTCTTCACTATCAGATAGAGTATTTCCTCTGGGTCGAGAGTTGATGTCAGGAGTTGATTTAGATTAATAAGGGTCTGGAGGTCATCCGTCTCTTTTTTCAGGGATTCAACAATCTTTATCTTTTTGAATAACCTATTCAGTTTGTAATCGAGTTCCTGTATGTCTGGTGGAAGGAATATGTAATCATCCACTCCGAGGCGAGAGGCCTTCTCAAGACCCTTCTTGTGACTGCCTGAGATCATGGCGATTAATGGTATTCCAAGCCTTCTTATATTCAATCCCTTTGTCAGTTCAAGATCAATTAGAAGACAGGATGGGGACTTTCCACCACCTATCATTTCCCTTAGCTCCTTCCTGTCCCTTGCGAAAAGGGCTGTTATCCCTCTCCTGCGGAGGTAAGGTAGCAGGGACTTCACTATCTCCTGCCTTCTTTCGTATATTACGATGTTACCTTTCATCAGTTCTCCCCTTATGTCTTTTTATCCATTTTAGCAGATTTTCAGCACTCATTGTATTCAGGACATCATCTTTTTCAAGCCATCCTCGCCTTCCTATAGATACCCCATACTGGATATAGTCGAATTGATTTATCAAATGGGTGTCAGTGCTAATGACGATAGGTATGCCCAATTCCTTTGCCCTTTTTGCCTGGATATCGTTAATATCGAGCCTCAATGGATAGGCATTTATCTCGATAGCCTTTCCTCTCTCCTTTGCCCTCTTAAATACCTCTTCGAGGTCTACATCATAGGCATCCCTCTCTCCGATAAGCCTTCCTGTTGGATGGGCTATTATGCTCACATAGGGATTATCAATTGCAGAAAGAAGCCTTTTTGTGAGTTGTTCCCTTCCCTGCCTGAAGCCTGAATGGATGGAA